>NZ_JAPDCM010000002.1:0-172547 GCF_027706125.1 Aeromonas sp. Y318-1 | reverse complement strand
TGACACAGCGACGGACAGCAAGACACTGGATTTGGGCGGGAACGTAACGTTCGATGATGACGGTCCGAGCGTGACCAGTAATCTAACTGTGCAACTCGATGACGACGCCTTGGCCAACGGTATTCCGGGTGGTCCGAATGACGATGACAATGCGGTAAACACTAACGGTATCCTCGCTCATAACTTCGGGGCTGATGGTGCAGGCAGCATGCAATGGCTGACCACGGGGGCACCGGCTGGGTTTACTTATGAAACTAACCCCTCTGGCGCCCTGTTGGTCAAACAGGGTGCGATCACAGTGCTGACAGTAACCCTGAACTCGGCTACTGGGGCGTATAGCGTGACGCAGAATGCGCCTATTCAGCATGCGAACGCTGATCAGGAGAACAACCAGGCGTTTACCTTGAACTATCAAGTAATTGATGGCGATGGCGATACCGCGAGTGGCACGTTGGCTATCAACGTCGATGATGATTCGCCGGTGGCGAAGAACGACACCGCCATTGTTGCTGAGTCCAGTGGCAAGGACTTCAATGTTGCCTTTGTGTTGGATTCCAGCGGTAGTATCAGCAACAGCGAGTTCACTACCATGATGAACGCTGTGAAGGCTGCAGGGCAGGCACTGTTCAACGGTACCGATGGCGATGTGAAAATCACCATAGTGGCGTTTTCTTCGGACTCACTGGCATATGCTCCGGTGACATCACTCGCTGCGTTCAATGCTTTAGTAGATGGAATCATCGCCAATAGACCGTTTAACGGCGATACCGACTTTACCGATGCTATCCAGCAAACCATGGTGTCTTATGCCCCAATAGAGGGTTGGAGCAACCAGGTTTTCTTTATCAGTGATGGCAACCCTAATGAGCAAACAGGTACAGGCGGTAACTCGCTGAGCAACGCGACGGCAACGGCTTGGAACACCTTTGTCGATAGTAATGCCATCAACGTCACCGCTATTGGTGTAGGAGATGGTATTAACACCACCCGTTTACAGGATGTCGATGTTGATGGCAGTGGAACCCCGATTCTGGTAACTGACTTTAGTGGCCTGATTAATACATTGCTTGGTCAGATCTCGGGCAACTTTGTCAGCGGTAACGTTCTGCTTGGCAACAACAACGCAGTAGGTGGTGGTGATGATGATTCATACGGAGCTGATGGCCCGGGGCGGATCATGTCCATCAAGATCGATGGCACGACTTATTTCTGGGATGGAGTCTTGGATGGAGATCAGCAGCTAACTAACATTACGACGGCACTGGGTGGCAAGCTGAGTTTTAATTTCGCCACGGGCATCTGGGGTTACACCTCGCCACAAAGCGTTGCTGCGGATACCAGCGAAAGCTTCGAGTATGTGATCGTTGACAAGGATGGAGATCAAGCGAGCGCTACTCTGACGATCAACATCGAAGATGCTGCCCCGGTTATCGGTAAGGTGGACGAGGACGAGCTGACTGGCGGTATCACCGATGGAGATGCCCAGACGACGACCGTATCAGGAAGCTTGGTTGAACTATTGGTTGGTACGAATAGCGGCCTGTTCAGTCTGGATTCCACACCAAATGTCATGCCATCCCTGACCTCGGACGGAGTGACGGTGACTTACGGCTTCTCTGGGAATACCCTGACAGCGATGGCTGGTGCGGCAACAGTCTTCACCTTGGTGGTGCAGAGCAATGGCTCTTACACCTTCACCCTGCTTGGGCCGCTAGATCATCCGAATGCTAATGGTGATGACAACGAGCTTCTGACGCTGAATCTGACTGGGGCCATTCGCGCTTCAGATGGGGTCAACCCGCTGCCGCTGGCTGGTGATCTGCTAATTCAGGTAGAAGATGATGTACCGACTATCCAGGCCAGCACCAACTTGGTGTACTCCAACAGCAGCAACCCGGGCGGTGGCACAGGTGTTTTCGATTACAGCACTGGTGCGGATAGCCGCGGCACAGGGCCGTTCTCGTCATCTGACTCGGATTTCAATACCATCGGCCTGACGGGAACCGTTGGTGGCAGGGCCATCACTTCGCAATTGGTCACCTGGGTGTCGGAGAGCGCTAGTTCGGCCACCTTTGATATTGAGTTCAATTACGCGCCGAATCCGGCCAGTCCAGGAATCACGCAGGAGGCAACCGGTACCCTGACCTTCGACAAGATCAATGGTACTTACACTTTATCGCTGGATGAACCGATCGAAGGCTTCAGTGTTCTCAAAACCAGTGCCTCGTTAAGTATCACGGGCTATGCATCTGGTGGCAGTGTGCCGGATAGCTCGCAGCCGGATGTGTCCGTGGCCAGGCTGGACAATGATTTTTATGTCCAGTTCAGGGGGGCGGCAGAGCCCGGTGGGGGTACGGGAGCCAACAATCTGCAAACCGGTGGTGCTAATACCAATGTATTTGCTAATGGCGAGTTGTTTACTCAGGCATCTTCTTGGGTCAGCGTCTCGAACTCGGCGAACGGTGTGGGCGGCGATACAATTGGTAAGGGTGAGGTGCTGGATTTAACATTCCACACTACCAATCCGACCGGTACAGTCGTTGCCAACCCCGATGGCAGAGCGGAAGGTATATTCCTGAAGTTCGACGGTATCAATAGTGAAGATTTGGTGGTGGTGCTGAAACTGATCGGCACCGGTGGCATAACCACCACACGGGCTCTGGTGATCAGCAACAGTGATATCGCTAAATCAAGCAGTAGTGCAGCAACGTTGGCCGCTCTGTTGGCTTACGGCATTACTCTGGATAACAACGATGGAGCTATTGTTATCGAGCACAATGACTACAACGGAGTAGGTGAGAACTGGCAAATCTACGGTGCGCAGATCCTGACCAGTGTCGAGGGTATTACCACCACCACTGCGCTGAATTTCAATGCGGCCCTCGGTGATTCGGGTGGTTCATATACGACCACAGACTTCAGTAACCAGACCGACAGCGATGTTGTTAAGGTCTCTGATATCGGTTTGATCACTTCGGAAAATACCACACTGGATGCCGAGTTGGACTTCCAGGTCGGGGTTAAGGATGCTGATAACGATGCAACTTCCACCACCAATCTGCATGTAACCATTGAAGCTGGCTCCACCTTAACCGGGTCGGCGTTGGCGGATGTGATTCAGGGTGGTGAAGGGAACGACACGCTCTTTGGTTTGGCTGGTGACGATACGCTGATTGGTGGACTGGGCAATGACATTCTGATCGGTGGTTTGGGTGGCGATACCATGACGGGTGGTGCCGGTAGCGATACCTTCAAGTGGCTTGCTGGCGATGCGGATGGCAGTACCGACAAGATTACCGACTTTACGTTGGGTAATCCGACCAGCGGTGGCGATGTACTGGATCTGTCGGATCTGCTGGTTGGTGTTCCCTCGGCAGCTAACAACAACGATCTGGCGACGGCGCTGGACAACTACTTGAAGTTTGATACTGCAACCAACAAGCTGACCATTGATACAAATGGGCTTACCAGTGGTGGTTCACAACTGACGGTACAGTTCCAGGGCAGCCTGGATCTGGAGCACAACGGTGGGCTGACGACCAACCACGACATCATCAAGCAACTGCTGGATGACGGCAACCTCAAGGTTGATCCGTAACCAGCCAAGGGGGCCGGGTAATACCTGGCCCCTGTTTTTTGACTGAGGGGGCGGCTAAGATAGCGGCAGTACAGGAGAGGGTCACCATGCAGTCATTTAACTGGGTTGATATCGATGGCATTCGCTATAGCTGGGACGGGCAGGGCAGCATTACCTGTACCGGCCAGTTTGGCTATCATGCCACGATGGCGGGTGATCGGATTGATGCGCTGGATCTGGAGAGCGATGATGGCGAGGTTGCTGGTTCACTGAATGTGGACTTTGCGGCGGCCACGATCTCATTCACGCCAGCCGTCGATGCAGCGCCACCCCATATGATGGTGCTGGTCGGTCATGAACAGGGGCAGCAGGAGTATACGTTGCAGAGTTTGAGCGATGTCTGCCTGCAGGATCTGCTCGGCCACTCTGACAACATCGACTGTGCCCCTCTGGTGACCACCACGATGACGGAGCCGGTAGCTCCGCTGGCCGGACATGTTCTGTCGTGGGACTCCTTCCATTTTGATGATGATGTGCTGCTGGGTTCCCGCAGCGCCACGCCACTGGCTGCTGCTCATCAGGGGCTGCCGGGTGGCGAGATCAGCATCAATATCGATATGACCAATCAGGTACTGGATCAGATCCCGCCGTTGCACGATATATGAATCCCATTCGACGACGGGCATAATGACCTCACTCCAATAGATTGAGGTCTTTTTTTATGTGGCGTCCCCTGCTTACCCTGTCAGCCCTGGTTATCAGTGCACCCCTGTTTGCCCTTGAAGTGCCGCAAGCTCCCCATCTGGTGGTGAGCGGTTATGCCGAGCAAAAAGCCGAGCCTGACATGCTGACGCTGAATGTCTCCGTAACGGCGCTGGAAAAACAAGGCATCAAGGCCAAGCAGCAGGTGGATGGCAAGGTTGCCGCCTTCTTTGGCCAGCTGGAAGGGCTGGGCATCAAGCGCAGCGATGTTGAGGCAGGCAATCTGGTGATCTCTCCGGAATACCAGTATCCGCAGAACAAGAAGCCGGAACTGGTGGGCTACCGTGCCCAGCGCCAGCTTGCGGTCAAACTCTATCAACTCGACAAGCTGAGCGAGCTGATGGACACCGCACTCAAGGCCGGGCTGGAATCCGTGTCCCAGATTGAGTACGGGCTCAAAGCGCCGCAAACCATCAAGGAGCAGGCGCGCCTCGGAGCGGTTGAAGATGCCAAAACCAAGGCTGAGTCTCTGGCCAAGGCGTTTGGCATGAAACTCGGCAAGGTTTACAGCGTCGAGTACCGCAACAATAGCCCCATGCCGATCTACAGCCGGGCCCTCAAGGCTGCCGCCATGGCACCTGCCGCCGACATGATGGAAAACAGCTACCAACAGCAGCAGATCACCATCACGGACAACGTGGAAGCCGTCTTCCTGCTGGAATAATCCCGCAGTTTTCTACCTGCCTATCTGCATCAAGCCCGAGCACTCTGTCTCGGGCTTGTTGTTTTTAGACGAGCAGGATGCTTGCTAGTTAAAGAGGGCTGGCGATTGCTGCTGGCTGAGCTCGTGCTCACAGGGTCATGGTGGACTGGAGAAGGGAGGCGGGCGATGCCAGCCTGCAGGGGTCATATCCGGGTAGAAAAAAGCCGGTCAGTGACCGGCTTTTGAGGGGCGATGAGGCTGATGCCATCAGCCCAGGTTGGCCGCGACGCGAGCCTGGCGCTTCTGCTTGAACTGATAGCCGATGGCCAGCACGATGATCCAGACAGGGATGAGCAGTACTGAGATCTGGATGCCCGGGGTCAGGTACATGATGACCAGGATGCCGGCCATGAAGGCGAGGCAGAGATAATTGCCGAACGGGTACCAAAACGCCTTGAACTTGGGAACCACGCCTTCGGCTTGCTTGCTCTTGCGAAACTTCAGGTGCGCGAGGCTTATCATGGCCCAGTTGATGACCAGGGCGGAGACCACCAGCGCCATCAACAGCTCGAACGCCTTGCCCGGCATCAGGTAGTTGATGAGTACGCACAGCAGGGTTGCCGCGGCGGAGACGGAGATGGCCACCACCGGCACACCGCTCTTGTTGGTCTTGAGCAGGCTGCGCGGGCCGTTGCCCTGCTTGGCCAGACCAAACAGCATGCGGCTGTTGCAGTAGACACAGCTGTTGTAAACCGACAGGGCCGCGGTCAGTACCACCATGTTGAGCACGGTGGCCACCAGATTGCTGTCCAGTGCATGGAAGATCATGACGAAGGGACTGCCGCCTTCCACCACCTTGCCCCAGGGGTAGAGGGACATCAGCACGGCCAGGGCGCCGATGTAGAAGATGAGGATCCGGTAGATCACCTGATTGGTGGCCTTGGGGATGCTCTTCTCGGGATTGTCGGCTTCGGCAGCCGTGATGCCGACCAGCTCGAGCCCGCCGAACGAGAACATGATCACCGCCATCGCCATCACCAGACCGCTGATGCCGTTGGTGAAGAAGCCGCCCTGGGCCCACAGGTTGCTGACGCTGGCGTCCGGGCCGCCATTGCCGCTGGCCAGCAGGTAGCCGCCAAAGCCGATCATGCCGATGATGGCCACCACCTTGATGATGGCGAACCAGAACTCCATCTCGCCAAACGCCTTGACGTTGGAGAGGTTGATGGCGTTGATCAGCACGAAGAAGAAGGCCGCCGACATCCAGGTCGGGATCTCGGGCCACCAGTACTGGACATAAATGCCCACTGCGGTCAGCTCGGCCATGCTCACCAGCACGTAGAGCACCCAGTAGTTCCAGCCGGAGGCAAAGCCGGCGAAGTCACCCCAGTATTTGTAGGCGAAGTGGCTGAAGGAGCCGGCTACCGGCTCTTCCACCACCATCTCGCCCAGCTGGCGCATGATCAGGAAGGCGATAAAACCACCGATGGCATAGCCAAGCAGCACGGAGGGGCCCGCCATCTTGATGGTCTGGGCAATGCCGAGAAACAGGCCGGTGCCGATGGCGCCGCCCAGCGCGATGAGCTGGATATGGCGGTTTTTCAAACCGCGTTTCAGCTCCTCGCCGTTTTGTTGAAGATCCATTCTTCCTTCCTTACGTCTTCTGAAGTCATTCGTCTGTCATCTCGTCCGTCGGGTCACTCCATGTGACCGTGCACGGCAAAGCGTGCCTGAAACGTGACGAAATCCGTATTTATTTCGTTACAGTGAGTCGCTTTCTGTTTTTTATGGCGACTACCAACGGAAGCAGAATAGTGATAATCCATCGCGGATGCACCTGTTTTCCTCATCATTCGCTGGTTTTTTCGGCGAAAGGCAGGTTTTTAGGGAGCGGCGAAGCTGGTAGGGAAGTGATTGGTTGCATTGTGAGCAGTTGGGCGCGGTTTGGTTGACTCTGTCGGAAATTCCTGTTTTATGAAGCCTCTTTTGCAGCAAGGATGCACTTCATGCAACGTATTATTGGCAGTTTGCTGGCCGTCGCGCTGTGGCTCACCGTGTGGCTTTCGCCCCTGCTGCTGACCATGGCGGTGGGGGGTCTGCTGGTGTGGGCCGTGCAGGGTGATGACTATCTGGTGATGCACTTGCGGACGGTCTTGTTGATCGCCGGTGCCATCGGCCTGCTGCCGGCCCTCTGGCTGACCGAGCGGGTACGCCGGCGTCACGGTGTGCTCAACTTCTATGCCATGCTGATGAACAACAGAGAGCTGAACCGCCCGGGCTCCCAGCCCCGCTGAGGTCCAGCCGACAAGCGCCGGATACGGTTGTATCCGGCGCTTTTTTATTGGCGTTTGCCGTGTCGTCAGCTTGCCGGCGGGCAGGCTTCTCAATAAAGCTGACGGCGCAGGCCGGTGGCCTCGAGGATCTTGGCGCTGATCTCCTCCACCGAGTGGGAGCTGGTGTCGAGGAAGCGGATCGCCTCCTGGCGAAACAGCCGCTCGACGCAGGCCAGCTCCTGTTCGCACTGCTCCAGCGAGGAGTAGCGGCTGTTGGCGCGGCGCTGGTTGCGGATCTCGTGCAGCCGCTGGGGGGCGATGGTAAGACCGAACAACTTGTGGCGATTGGCCTTGAGGGCGGCCGGCAGATCCAGGACTCCCATGTCCTGCTCGATGAAGGGGTAGTTGGCAGCGCGAATGCCGAACTGCAGCGCCAGATAGAGGCTGGTCGGCGTCTTGCCGCAGCGGGAGACCCCGATCAGGATGATGTCGGCCTCCTCATACTCCTTGGTGGTGATGCCATCGTCGTTGGCCAGCGCGAAGTTGACTGCCTCGATGCGATCGTCATAGAGCTTGCGGTTCTCCATGCCGTGGGTGCGGTGCAGCCTGGGCTCGGCCTTTACCCCAAGCTCGTGTTCCAGCGGGCTGACGAAGGTGTTGAGAAAGTCGTGGCTGCTGGCCTGGGCCTTGAGCACCTCCTCGCGCACCTGATGATCGACGATGGTGTGGAACAAAATAGGGCGGACCCCGGTCTGGCGGAACTGCTCGTCGATGCGCATCCGTACCTGGCGCGCCTTCTCCAGGGTTTCGACAAAGGGGATGGTGATTTGCTCGAAGGCCAGCGGAAACTGGCTCAACACGGCGTGGCCGAACACTTCGGCGGTGATGGCGGTGCCGTCTGAAACATAAAATACGGTGTGCACTGGGGGCTCCTGTGAGGGGGTCGGCGAGCTGGCAAGCAAGAAGTATCTCTCGAAACCATATCGTTTTTGTCAACCGGTCTGCCGTGCCCAAGTTGTGAAGTGGCTTGCAAACCTGAGTCGTTACCTTTTTGTGTTGGCATTGTAGAATGTCTGTGTCATTCGACCATCCCCAAATCTTGCTCGGGGATTTTTTTGACAATAAGTAGAAAACGTTTTCATGGTCGTTGGCAACAGTAGAAACAGACAATAACGCACATAAACTGGCGCACAAGGTGCCATGGCGGCACAGTGCCCACCAACCTGGAGACATGCAAGTGCAACAGTACGTACTCTGGTACGAGCAACTCGGAATGCAGGATGTAGAACGAGTTGGCGGCAAAAATGCATCCCTTGGCGAGATGATCAGCAACCTCTCTGGTGCCGGCGTATCCGTGCCGGGCGGGTTTGCCACCACCGCCTTTGCGTTTAACGAGTTTCTGGAGTCAAGCGGCCTCAACGGCAAGATCCATGATCTGCTCGACAGCCTGGATGTGGACGACATCGCCGCCCTCAACCGGGCCGGCCAGCAGATCCGTGACTGGGTGATCGAAGCCCCGTTCCAGAGCGCACTGGAACAGGCGATCCGGGTTGCCTACGACAAGCTCAGCGGTGGGCTTGACGCGTCCTTTGCGGTGCGCTCCTCCGCCACTGCCGAGGACATGCCGGATGCCTCCTTTGCCGGCCAGCAGGAGACCTTCCTCAACGTGCGTGGCATCGACGCCGTCATGATTGCCGTCAAGCATGTGTTTGCTTCACTGTTCAACGATCGCGCCATCTCCTATCGGGTGCATCAGGGCTATGACCACAAGGGTGTCGCCCTGTCGGCCGGGATCCAGCGCATGGTGCGCTCGGATCTCGCCGCCTCCGGCGTCATGTTCACCCTGGATACCGAGTCGGGTTTCAACGACGTGGTGTTCATCACCGGCGCCCAGGGCCTTGGCGAGATGGTGGTGCAGGGTGCGGTCAACCCCGACGAGTTCTACGTGCACAAGCCGACCCTCAAGACAGGACGCCCGGCGGTGGTGCGCAAGACCCTCGGCTCCAAGCTCATCAAGATGACCTATTCCGGCGATGCCAGCCACGGCCGCCAGGTGCAGATTGTCGACACCCATGAGGCCGAGCGCAGCCGCTTCTGCATCACGGATGCCGAGGTGATGGAGCTGGCCAAGCAGGCCCTCATCATCGAGCAGCACTACGGCCGTCCGATGGACATCGAGTGGGCCAAGGACGGGCAGGATGGCAAGCTCTACATCGTGCAGGCGCGTCCGGAAACCGTGCGCAGCCGCCAGGAGGCCAACACCCTCGAGCGCTTCGCCCTCAAGCAAGCAGGCAAGGTGCTGATCGAGGGGCGCGCCATCGGCCACAAGATCGGGGCGGGCCCGGCGCGGGTAATCTCCTCCATCAGCCAGATGGACGAAGTGCAGCCCGGCGACGTGCTGGTCACCGACATGACCGATCCGGACTGGGAGCCCATCATGAAGCGGGCCTCCGCCATCGTCACCAACCGGGGCGGGCGCACCTGTCACGCCGCCATCATCGCCCGCGAACTGGGCATTCCGGCGGTGGTGGGTTGTGGTGATGCCACCAAGCGCATCGAACCGGGCCAGTTCATCACCGTCTCCTGTGCGGAAGGGGATACCGGCTTCATCTACGACGGCGAGCTCGACTTCGACGTGGCGGTGACCGAGGTGGGCAACATGCCGCGCCTGCCCATCAAGATCATGATGAACGTCGGCAACCCGGACAGGGCCTTCGACTTCGCCCAGCTGCCGAACGCCGGTGTCGGACTGGCCCGCCTCGAGTTCATCATCAACCGGATGATTGGGGTGCACCCCAAGGCGCTGCTGGAGTTCGACAGCCAGAGCCCCGAGCTCAAGGCCACCATCGGCAAGATGATTGCCGGCTACGACAGCCCGCGCGAGTTCTACGTTGCCAAGCTGACCGAGGGCATCGCCACCCTGGCTGCCGCCTTCTGGCCGGAGCGGGTGATCGTGCGGATGTCGGACTTCAAGTCCAACGAGTACGCCAACCTGGTGGGCGGCCGTGGCTACGAGCCTCACGAAGAGAACCCGATGATCGGTTTCCGCGGTGCGTCGCGCTACATCGCCGACAGCTTCCGCCCCTGTTTTGCCCTTGAGTGCGAGGCGATCAAGCGGGTGCGCGATGTGATGGGGCTGACCAACGTCGAGGTGATGATCCCCTTCGTGCGCACCGTAGGCGAGGCGGAGCAGGTGATCGACATCCTGGCAGAGAACGGTCTGCGCCGTGGCGAGCGGGGGCTCAAGGTGATCATGATGTGCGAGATCCCGAGCAACGCCCTCCTGGCAGACAAGTTCCTCGAGCACGTGGACGGCTTCTCCATCGGCTCCAACGACATGACCCAGCTCACGCTTGGACTTGATAGGGACTCGGGGCTTATCGCCCACCTGTTCGACGAGCGCAACGAGGCGGTCAAGGCGCTGCTGGCGATAGCCATTGCCGCCGCCCGCAAGGCGGGCAAGTACGTGGGGATCTGCGGCCAGGGGCCATCCGATCACCCGGACTTCGCCGCCTGGCTGGTCGAGCAGGGCATCGACTCGGTGTCGCTCAACCCGGATACCGTGGTCGACACCTGGCTCTATCTGGCCGAGCAGCACAAGGCGAGCTGACGCCGGTTGCACAGCCCCCATCAAAATGGCGCCCACGGGCGCCATTTTTCATGGCCGAACCTGACGCAACTGGTCCGATATGGCGGCCAGATGTGCCCAAAATGGCGCGCTGGCGCGTGCTTTTACACTCCGTTACATCTGCTCGCTTTGCAACCGCCCCATAATGGTCCCGCCAGCCCGCTGCACGGGGTGGCAGGCCCGCCGTCAGTGGCTGGCCGGGGGATCACGAGCAGTTTCCTGTCAGCACGGAGGCCAGGACGGCAGATGTCACAGAGCGTATCAAATCAGGTGATCAGACGAATGCTGGGAGCCTGCCAGCAGCAGGGGGGCGATCCCGATGCCATTCTGATGGCGGGGGGCCTCACGTCGTTCGACATCGAGCGGGAGCAGGGCCGGCTGCCGGCCCACAGCCACTACCGGATGCTGCAACTGATGCAGCCCTATCTGGCCAGTTTTCACGAAACCATTCTCTCCTACGACATCGGCCAGCTCTACCAGCACTATCCACCCCTCATCAGCCTGTGCCTGAACCAGCCCTCGCCGCGGGCGGCGCTCGAGGTGCTGCTGGCCTATCGCCCCATCATCGGCAGTTGTGACGAGCTGCGGGTGCGACGGGGGGCGCAGGCCAGCCAATACCTGTATGTCAATCAGGGGCCTGCCAGCCTGGGGGCGAGTCAAGCCATCCCCAACTTCATCATGCTCTACCGGATTTTGCGGGTCTATCTGGCGGATCCCCGGGTCTCGGTGGGCTTCACGGGGCGGCCGCCACCGCACCATCAACTGCTGGACCACTTCTTCGCCACCCGTTGCCGCTGGGAGCAGGGGGAAAACACCCTGACCATCGACAACGCCCAACTCGACTGCCCCAGCCACAGCTACAACGAGCCGCTGGGTCATCTGCAACTGGCCCAGCTGGCACAGATCTGTGCCGACATCGCCGAGCGTGCCCCCTTTGCCTATCTGGTGGAGGAGCGGATCCGCCACAAGATCCGGGGAGGGGAGCTGGAGAGCGATGAGAGCCTGCTCAAGGAGGTGTGCGCGGCCATGAATGTCAGCCGCTGGACCCTCAATCGCAAATTGCAGGGAGAGGGGAGCAGCTTCTCCACCCTGCTCAGGGAGGCGAGGGTGAGCGAAGCCTGCCGCTTGCTGGGTGAGGGGGATCAACCGCTGCAGAACATCAGCGATCGGGTCGGTTTCTCGTCCCAGAGTGCCTTCAACCGCTTCTTCAAGGCCAACACCCGCATGACGCCGCTGGCCTATCGCAACGCCCGCCAATAAGAACGGGACCGGCGCAAGGCCGGTCCCGTGGTCGGGTCATTGCTGGGCAAGGCCGGGCTCCCAGCCCGGCCTTGCCTGCCTCTGTTAGCGAGTAACGGTGGTGACGCTGGCGGGATCCACCCCGGCCGGCAGTGCCAGTGCCCCCGGCGTGGTGTTGCTCACCACTATCTCCTTGCTCACCGTGAAGCTGACCGGCGTGCTGGCGGAGACATCCGACGAGGGGCTGATGTAGGCGCTGTAGCGACCCGGCTCCACGATCCACTGGTTGCTGGTCTCATCGAAGCTGGCGAGGATGCTGGCCGGAATGGTGAAACTCAGCTGTTCGCTGGCCCCCGGTGCCAGTTGCGCCGTCTTGGCAAAGGCCTTGAGCTCGATAAGCGGTTTCTTCAGCTTGACCTCGGGGGCGGTCACATAGACCTGGGCCGCCTCCTTGCCTGCCACGGCGCCGGTGTTGGTGATGGTGGCGGTCAGCACCAGGTTGCCGGCACTGCCGCCCTCCAGGGGATTGCTGGTGATGGCGGGGCTGGTGTAGCTGAAGCTGGTGTAGGAGAGGCCGAAGCCGAACGGGTAGGAGACCGCCTGCTCGAAGGTGCTGTAGTAGCGATAGCCCACGTAGATCCCCTCGTTGTAGTAGAGATCGTCCGGTTCGCCGTCCCCGTCGGTGTCCTCACCCGGGAAGGTGCTGGCGGAGGGAACGCTGGCGTAGCTGTGCGGGAAGCTCTGGGCCAGCTTGCCGCTCGGGTTGACCGTGCCGGAGAGCACGTCCGCCACCGCGTGGCCGGTCTCCTGGCCAGCCATGTAGGCCAGCAGGATGCCATCCACCGTGTCGCTCCACTGGGCGGTGTCGATGACGCCGTTGACGTTGAGCACCACCACCACCTTCTTGCCCTTGGCGTGGAAGGCGCTGCTCACCGCATCGATGAGGGCGAGCTCGTCATCACCGAGCAGATAGTCCCCCTTGCCGCTGCTGCGATCCGCCCCTTCCCCGGCCTGGCGGCCGATGCTGATGACGGCGGCTTGCTGGGTGGCGGCCGCATTGGCGATCAGGGCCGCCAGATCGCCGCTGATTGGCGCCTCGGCGCAGGTGTAGTAGCCCTTGGCGCCAAATTGCCCCTCGTGATAGACCTTGTTGTTCTCGTAAAAATCGCGGTAGTAGCTTTGCAACGCCTCGTTGACCGGGAAGCGTGCCGCCAGTCCCTGCGCGATGGTGGTGGTGCTGGCGGCGTTCACATCCCCGCTGCCGGTGCCGCCCTTGTAGGTGTTGATCTGGTTGATGCCAAAACTGGCCAGGGTGCTGCTTGCCGCCAGCGGCAGGGCCGCGGCGTCGTTGCGCAGCAGCACCATGCTCTCGGCTCCGGCCTGACGGGCCAGTTTGGCGTGGGCGGTCAGGTCCGGGCTGTTGCTGATGGCCAGCTGGCTGTAGGAGGGGCTCTTCATCACCTGGGTCAGGATGTGGATGGCAGCCTCGTTCACCTTGGCCTCGTCGAGATCGCCGTGCTCGATGGATTGCTGCAGCTGCTCCTTGACGTTGCCCGGCTCGATCAAATCCTGCCCCGCCAGCACCTGCTTGTAGGCGTTGTTGGCCACGTCGCCAGCAAACCAGTCGGACATCACCAGGCCGTCGAACTTCCACTCGCCACGCAGCAGGTCGGTCACCGCATCCCTGCGTTCGTTGACATAGGTGCCGTTGACCTTGTTGTAGGAGGTCATCACCGCCCAGGGCTGGGCCTCGTCCACCGCTATCTGGAAGCCGCGCAGATAGATCTCGCGGAAGGTTCTCGGTTCGCCGATGTCGTTGATCTGGTTGCGGTTGGTCTCGGAGTTGTTGCCGAAGTAGTGCTTGATGGTGGTGCCTACCCCGTTGCTCTCCACCCCGTTGACCATGGCGGCGCCGATTTTGCCAGTCAGCAGGGGATCTTCCGAGTAGTACTCGAAGTTGCGGCCATTGAGCGGGTTGCGCTGGATGTTCATGCCCGGGGCCAGCAGGATGTCGACCCCGTACTGGCGCACCTCGTCCCCCATGGCTTCGCCGACGGCCTTGACCAGCTTGACGTCCCAGCTGGAGGCGAGCAGCGAGCCGATGGGCCAGGCGGTGGCGTAGTAGCTGGCGCTGTCACCGTCGCGGTTGGCGTTGATCCGCACCCCGGCCGGCCCGTCCGCCAGTTTGAGGGCCGGAATGTCGATGCCGTCCGCGCTGCGCAGCACGCCGTTGATGTAACCCGCCACGCCAGGCACATCCTGCTTGACGTTGATGGCGCCGTTGGCACTGCCGTAACCGGGGCCGGAGAGCAGGTCCAGCTTCTCGCCGAGGGTCAGCTTGGCCACCATGGCCTCGGCCTGGCCGCGGTAATAGGCATCGTCCTTGACCAGGGGATCCGAGTCATTCTGGTTGCAACCGACCAGCAGGCCGGCCAGCGCCAGGCTGACACCCAGTGAAATCGCTTTCAATTTTGTGGTGATAGGCATGAAGACGTCCTCGTAACTGTCTGAATAAAAATAAAAAGGAGATATCGACACCGGGCGCAAGGCATCCGCCCGGGCTGGACCGCTCTGCTGGCGGCTGCCATTGGATATCGCAAGGAAGGCCAAACGGGCCCGTGGGCAGACGTTTGGCTGCAGGCAGGTTAACAAGTCGGGCGAGGGCCGCCTTGCCCCGGGGGAGCGAGAAATGTGCCGGCGGGAGCAAGGGGGCCGAGTTGTGAGCAAGGTCGCATCGAAAGGCGGTGCCAAACCAAGGGCTGAAAGTGACAAGAGGGGAGAAGGGCGGGGGAGATTGGAGAAACGGGTGGCCTGATGGCCAATGAGGATGGCTGCGAGCAACGCGCGAGGGGGCCGGCGGCCCCCTCGAAGATCAGCTGATATGCCCGGGCAATGGCCCGGGACTGCTCACTTGGGCTGTTTGAGGGCCCCGGCGAGTTCAATCTGCACGTTGACACCCTCCTGCTTGAGCGCCGTGGCGACGGCGTTCAGATCGGTGCCCGGCTTGGCTTCCAGCAGGGCGATGCCGCCGCTGCTCTGCTTGAAGCGCAGGCCGTGACGGCTGGCCAGCGCGCTGGCCTGGCTGTCATCGGCTTCCACCAGCAGGGTGCCGCTGGCGGTGAGCTGTGGGCTGGCCACCCCTTGCAGCAACACGTCGCCGCTGCGCAGGGTTTGCCGGGGCGCCTTGCCGTCTGCGCTGCGGGCGACCCGCTGCTTGCTGCCGTTGTCCGGGGTGAGGTAGGTCTGACCGTTCACCTCGATGGTGCGGTACTGCTTGCCGTCGATCACCACCGATTCATCGGCGGCGTGTACGCCGGCCGAAGTCAGGAGGCCGGCCAGGGCCAGGCCGAGTAAGCTGTGTTTCATCTTGTGACTCCTTGTGATCATGAGCGGGCGGCGTCGTGGCCGATCACCCGCAGGGACCAGTTGAGCAGTTGACCCGGCTGGCTGTTGTTGCGCTCGGTCAGGGTGCTGCGGCGGTTGGTGTTGAGGTCAACCAGCGTCAGCTGGCGGCTGCTGTTGGAGACGTCGGTCACCTCCAGTCGCCACTCGCCCTGGGCCGCTTCGCCATAGAACTTGTGGGAGAGCATGCGCATGTCGCGCAGCCCCTTGGTGCGCACGTAACCCAGCTGCTGCCGGTCGAGGGATTGCCCCACCAGGCTGTTGTTGGGGTTGAGCAGCACGCTGCGAGTGCCGGACGGGGAGACCAGCTCGATCAGCAGGTCGGGCAGGCGCTGATGATCCAAGCTCACCGTGACCTGGACCGCTTCCACGGTCAAGGCTTGCGCCACCTGGGTGCTGGAGCGGGTGGCACTGCTGCCCACATCCGCGATGCTCCCTTCACTGCGCGGCACCGTGACCTTCTGAGCCGGCAACTGCACCAGCGGTGGCAGCGGGGTGTGGTTGGCGGCGGCGGTCAGGGCCTTGTTCACGTCGATGAGACCAAAGCCATAGGTGGGGCTGTACCAGAGGCCGGCGGCGTTGCGCTCCCACCCTTCCAGGCCGGTGACCTGGCGGGGTTGACCGTTGGCGGCGGTATAGCTGACCTGGACCGGCTGCTGGCCGGCATCGATGCGGGTGGCGTTGCGGGCCAGCAGATCGCGCAGATCCCGCACCGACAGATCCGGGTAGGCGGACATCAGCAGCGCCATGGCGCCCGAGGTGTTGGGGGTGGCCGACGAGGTGCCGTTCATCACGCCGTTGTAGTCGCAGGTGGCATCCAGCTGCGGGTTGTTGTGCAGCCGGTTGGTGCTGGGATCGTCGGTGCGGTTGTAGCCCATGTCACAGCCGGGCAGATCCGTGGTCACCATGGCCGGCGCATCGGTACCGTACTCCCCGCCGGGGGCGCTCAGGAAGACGTTGCTGCCGACGCTGGAGTAGGAGGAACGTACTCCGTCGGCGTTGATGGCGCTCACCACCAGGTTCCAGAAGTTGCTGTTGGAGGGGTCTATGTTGCTGTTCTCGAACGGCAGCTTGGGCAGGACGCCGGTGCGGCTGAACATGTAGTCACCCGCGGCGATGCGGTTGAAGCCGTTGCCTGCCGCCTTGATGTAGGCCGCGCCCTGCGCCTGCTGGGTCTGCTGCTCGAACAGGCGATCGAGCTGAACCTGATCCAGCCCGCTGGCGCTTTGCGGATCCACCAGGCTCATGCCGTAGCTCTGGTTGAAGACCCGGTTGTCGGCGGTGGCGGTGCTGCCGCCCAGCGCATAGATCCAGTCTTTCTGCAGCTGCTTGCTGCGCTCATCCAGCAGGTTGAACCCCTGCAGCTGGACGCGGGGAGCCACCCCCAGGGTGCCGATGCCATTGTCGACCGCCCCGATCAGGCCGGAGACCGAGGTGCCGTGGGCACTGTCCGGATCGGTCGGGGTGGGGTCGCTGCTGCCGGTGACAACGTTCTTCGAGCCGGGGCGTACATTGTCGGCCAAGTCCGGATGGGCGATGGCCAGGCCGTCATCCACCACGGCCACGTTGATGCCCTGACCCTGCACGCCGGTACGGTGTGCCCACCAGAGGTTGAGGTCGTTGCCTGCCACGCCACCACGGGAGCTGAAGGCATTCTGGCCGCTGTTGAGCAGGTGCCACTGCTGATCCTGCAGCGGGTTGATGCCGGGCAGGCAGCGCGCTGCGCTGCTGCGGCCGGTATCGAGGCCGGCTTCCTTGCCGGTCAATGGGGTGCAACTCTCACTCGCCTGAACTGAAGCGATGGGCAGGGCCGAGAGCAGGGCCGAGATTGCCAACGCTAACGATGTTTTTCTCATTAATAAACTCCATCTTATATCGCACCGTCCTGGGTGCGACTGGCATCTATACACGGGAAAAACAGAGTCAAAAAGCACTCGTTTTGATTCTGAGATAAGGCTCAAAAAAATCCCACAACAAATATTTTACAGACCATGTGGGGGTTCCTGTGAATCCTTTTATGTGGTGTATTGAGAACTTTTCTCAGCTGGCTGGTGTTGATATTTATCTTTGTAGATCAACCTATTAGTAACTGTTCGTTAACGTTTGGTGAGGAGGCCGGTGCGGAAGGGGACGAGCGGAGTGGCGCGAAATGGGAGGATCACCGTGCTGGCGGGCGCCGCCGAGATCGAAAGCAGAGTGAGGGTGAATACAGGCAAGCCACACGGCGCCAATGGCGCCGTGTGGGATGAAGTCGCTGGTCGGCAGGGGGAGGCTATTTGATCAGCGCCAGCAATATGGTGCGAAACGTCGGATGACCGGATGGAGAGGCCATCCGGCAGGAGGGTTATTTGATCAACGCCAGAATGGATCGAAACGCCGGATGGTGGCAATCGCCCAGCAGCTCGTAGAGGCACATCTCCACCGAAGTGAGTTCGGCCCCGTGGGCCGCCAGCTTGTGGATGGCGAGCTCCCGGTTGGTGGCGCTGCGCGACGACACCGCATCCACCACCAGCGATATCTGGCTGCCCGCGTCCAGCAGTCCCTGTACCGTCTGGTAGACGCAAATATGGGCCTCGATGCCGCACACCAGCCAGTGGCTGACGCCCTGGCGGGCGAGGGCGTCGGCCAGCGCCGGTTCCCCCAGGGCGCCGAAGCTGTGCTTGGGCAGCACAAGATCGCCTGCCTGCATCAGCTGCAGCTCGGGCACGGTAGCCCCGAGCTTGTCCGGGTTCTGCTCCAGCCAGACAACCGGCAGGCCCAGCAGTCTGGCCCCCGCCACCAGTCTGGCGGTGTTGGCGATCAGGGCGTCGCTCCCCTCGACCAGACGGGCCAGTTTGCCCTGAATATCGACGACCAGCAGGCCGGTGTTCGTGGTGGTCAGCATGATGGGCTCCTTGCTAGGGAATGAAATGGGTAGCCGATGGTGCTCAGCCGCATTGAGTCCTTATATCAAAGGCCGTGATTTTTTATAAATAAGCTTGCCCGGTTTTGTTGCTTGGCGAAGCGAAACGGCTCTGTTATGGTGTGCTAAATTAGCCGTTTGGATGGCTAGATGGTTGCGGTGGTTCAAGCACGACTCTGCCATCGCGCCAGCCGTTGAGATGTTTACAGGGAGTTTTTATGCAGCGTCGTTCCTTCTTTACCCTTTCCGCCCTGGCCCTGCTGGCCGGTACTCTGCCATTGGCCGCGCTGGCCGCCGATCCGGCCAAACAGGAGATCGTCATCGGCACCACGGTAGGGGATTTTGCCGACATGGTGACCGATTCCATCAAGCCGCAGCTCGAAGCCAAGGGCTATCAGGTCAAACTGGTGGAGTTCACCGACTACGTGACCCCCAATATCGCGCTGGCCGACGGCTCGCTGGATGTGAACTGCTTCCAGCACAAGCCCTACCTGGAGAGCTTTGCCAAGGATCGGGGGCTTTCGCTTGCCCCCATCACCCAGGTACCGACCGGCCCCATGGGCCTCTATGCCGGCAAACTGGGAGAGCTGAAGGCGGTGAAGGAGGGGAGCACGGTGGCCATTCCGAACGACCCCACCAATCAGGCGCGGGCGCTGCTGATGCTGCAGGATCTGGGCTGGCTGACCCTGAAGGAGGGGATCAACCCGCTCAAGGCGAGCGAGTTCGACGTGGTGAAAAACCCGCACAACCTCAAGCTGGTGCTGCTGGAGGCGGCCCAGTTGCCCCGCTCGCGCGAAGACGTGGACTTCTCGGTCATCAATGGCAACTTTGCCGCCTCAAGCGGCATTCCTTTCAGCTCAGGTCTGTTCCTTGAGCGCAGCTACGACTTCATCAACTGGGTGGTGGTAAAAAGTGCCGATGCGGACAAGCCCTTTGCCAAAGATGTGGCTGCGGCTTACAACTCGGCCGCCTTCAAGGCTTATGCCGCCAAGCGCTTCGTCGGTTACAAGTACCCCGAAGGGTGGCAGGGAGCGAGCGCCAGCAACTGAGTGGCCAGCGTCACAGGCTTTGAACAAAAACGGGCACCCGCGGGTGCCCGTTTTTTTGTGTCGTGCAGATGTCAGTAATGGCGCAGCCACCAGCGGGCGGCGAACAACGCGGTGAGGCTGCCGAGCAGGGCGCTCGCCAGCACATCCAGCGGCCAGTGCATGCCGATCAGCATGCGCGACAGGCCGATACCGATGGCCCACAGCGGCAGCAGCCAGGCGCCGGCAGGGGCGCGCGCCAGCCAGATCAGGCCGAAGAACTGGGCCAGGCTCATGGCGGCGATGCTGTGGCCGGAGGGGAAGGCGTAGTTCACCTCCGCCTGCCAGTGGTTGGCGAGCCACTCGGGCAGTGCCAGCAGCTGGCTGGCGGCATGGACCTGCTCGCTGCGCACCTCCACCTTGCCGGCGTAGAACTGCTGGATGGCGGGGATCAGCTGCTGGCTCTCCAGCCAGAGCAGGTAGGGGCGGGGCTCCTCGGTCAGATGCTTGATCAGGCTCTTGATGAGCCAGTCGCCGGCCAGCACGGCAAACAGGGCGCCGCCGAGGGCCAGCAGTGCCGGCAGACTCAGCGTCAGCTTGTGTCGGGTCAGCAGCAGCAGGGTCAGGATGCTGACGCCGATGCCGGGCACATCCACCATGCGGGTGAGGGCGTAGGGCCACCAGAGCCAGTCCGAGTGAAGGGCCTGGCTCATGAACGGTTGCCAGGGCAGGCAGGCCAGCAGGAGCAGCGGCAGGATCAGGGCAGCACTGAAACACAGCACCTGGCGGCGCGGCAGGGAAGAGGCGTGAGTCGGCATAACGGGGCTCGGCAAGGTGCCCACTTATGGGCAGCAAAAAAAGAGGCGCCATTGTGCCAGCCCAGTCCGGTCGGTCAAGTCGTGCCCTGCTCGCTGTAACACGGGGTTACAAATGAGTGTGGTGATGGCCAACCCGCCGCGTGCAATCCAGCTGGTGGTGAGGGGGGGCATCCGAGGTTGCTTGTGCAGGCCGCACTACTCGGTTGAGCAGAGATGAGCCAGCAGCGCGCTGGTTCCCGCCAGAAAGTCGCGGCGGCGGCCGCTCATGGATGAATAAGCATCTGAAACTTCGGTCTGTTTGGGCTAGAATGGCGCGCTTGTGGCCGCTAGCGAAGTGAGAGAGCCCGATGAAGATCGTCGTTGATGAAAATATGCCCCACGCCCGTGAGCTGTTTGCCGAATTTGGCGAGGTCATCCCGCTGCCCGGCAGGCAGATGCAGGCGGCGGATCTGCAAGAGGCCGACGTGCTGCTGGTGCGCTCCGTCACCCGGGTAGACGCCGCGCTGCTGGCCAGCTGCCCTCGGCTGAGCTTCGTCGGCACCGCCACCATCGGTACCGATCACGTGGACAAGGGGCTGCTGGCCGAGCGGGGCATTCCCTTCTTCAGCGCCCCCGGCTGCAACAAATATTCGGTCGGCGACTATGTGCTCTCCGCTCTGCTGGTGCTGGCCGAGCGCCATGAGCTCAACTTGAACGAGATGAGCCTCGCGGTCATCGGTGCCGGCAATACCGGCGAGTGTGTGGCAGGCAAGGCCGAGGCCCTCGGCATGCGGGTACTGCGCTGCGATCCGCCCCGTGCTCGCGCCGCCGAGGCCAACGAGGCTGCGCAGTTTGTCGACTACCGGCAGGCCCTTGAGGCCGACATCGTCAGCTTCCACGTTCCCATCACCCGTCAGGGGCCGGACGCCACCTTCCATCTGCTGGATGCGGCGCAGATTGCCGCCCGCCCGGCCGGGCAGATCCTCATCAACGCTTCCCGTGGCGAGGTATGGGACAACCAGGCCTTGCTGGCGCGCCAGCAGAGCCAGGCGCCGCTGCGGCTGGTGATGGACGTGTGGGAAGGAGAGCCGGAGCCGCTGCAGGCCCTGGTACCCCACACTGAGCTCGCGACCCCGCACATCGCGGGTTACAGCCTGGAAGGCAAGGCCCGCGGCACCTGGATGCTCTATGAGGCACTCTGCCGGCAACTGGGGCGCACGCCGCGCCAGGATCTGCAGAGTTTGTTGCCGACCCCCGAGGTGCGGGAGGTGACACCGGGCCAGCCGGCGGATCAGGCCTTGATCAAGCAGCTGGTCCACCTTATTTATGACGTGCGCCGCGATGACGCCCGTTTTCGCAACCGACTCGGTGTGGCGGGCAGCTTCGATGAGCAGCGCAAACACTATCCTGAGCGGCGCGAGCTCTCTTCCCTGCAACTGAAAGGGCCGTTTGCGGGCGATGCCCTGGCCCGGCTCGGGTTTGTCTGCCAGCCAGACTGAACACTTTACATACTTGAAGGGGCGGGAGCCTTGCCCCGCCCATACCCGGTCTGGCCCGACGCCAGACCCGCTATCAGGCAGGTCCGCCTGCCAGCGGTGATGCCAGCGCGCGTCACCGGCACCATCATAGGAGAGAACAGCAGTGAGTCAGCAATTCAACGTAGCGGTATTGGGCGCCAGCGGCGCCGTGGGCGAGGCGATGATCGAGATCCTGGAAGAGCGTGCCTTCCCGATTGCCACCCTCTATCCGCTGGCCTCCAGCCGCAGCGCTGGCGACACGGTGCGTTTTGCCGGCAAGAATGTCGAAATTCTGGATGTGGAGGAGTTTGACTGGAGCCAGGTGCAGATCGCCCTCTTCTCCGCCGGGGCCGAGGTCTCTGCCAAGTGGGCGCCGATTGCCGCCGAGCACGGCTGCATCGTCATCGACAACACCTCCTGCTTCCGTTACGACGAAGACATTCCGCTGGTCATTCCGGAAGTGAACCCGGATGCGCTGGCCGATTTTCGCAACCGCAACATCATCGCCAACCCCAACTGCTCCACCATCCAGATGCTGGTGGCGCTCAAGCCGTTGCACGATGAAGTAGGTATCGCCCGCATCAACGTGGCGACCTATCAGTCCGTCTCCGGCTCCGGCAAGGAGGGGGTGAGCGAGCTGGCCGGCCAGACCGCCCACCTGCTCAACGGTCGTCCGGTGGAGCCGAGCCTCTACCCGCAGCAGATCGCCTTCAACCTGATCCCGCAGATCGACAGCTTCACCGACAACGGCTACACCCGCGAAGAGATGAAGATGGTGTGGGAGACCCAGAAGATCCTGGGGGATGCCAGCATCGCCGTGAACCCCACCTGCGTGCGGGTGCCGGTGTTCTACGGCCACGCCGAGGCGGTCCACGTCGAGCTGCATCAGCCGCTCGACGCCGAACAGGTGAAGGAGCTGCTGCGCAATGCACCGGGCGTCACCCTGTTTGACGACGAAAACGACTATCCGACCCCGGTGCGCGACGCCACCGGCAAGGACGAGGTGCTGGTGGGCCGGGTTCGCCAGGATATTTCTCACCCCTGCGGTATAAATATGTGGATCGTGGCCGATAACGTTCGTAAGGGCGCGGCGACCAACAGCGTGCAGATTGCCGAACTGCTGGTGCGCGATTACCTCTGATCGGCGAGTCCATTGGCCTGGCGGGGAGGGAAATCCGCCAGGCTGCCAGCCTGTGCACCCATGGGGTGGATGTGACCGGGGGCGCACTCTGCAGCCCCGAGAATTTTTCGCGATATCAACTGATTAAGTTTTTTCCTACACTCAGGGGCAAGTTGGGTGCTAAATGTGTCGGACTGCTGGCTTGCAACCTGAGCCTGATTTATATTGAACCGACTGTTTTGGGGTAACTATCCAGATTTTTCAATGTGATAGGGCCGTCATACGAAGGAACGAATATGGGACATTCCCGCATAACATTGGCAACGCTACTCGCATTGGGTCTGCTGGGCACGGCCCAGGCCGAAGACTCGGCGCGGGAGCCTTTTTTTGTTGAGCTCAAAGGCCCGGACGAGCCGGCTCCGCCCGCCGTCAATTCCCAGCCGCTGGCACAACCCGTCGCCGCTCCCCGCGCCACGTCCCAACCCAGCCGAGCCACGGCCCAGCCGATCGTGCGGCAGGTCGCGAGCAATGCCGGCAGTTATGGCCCCATTCGTCCCACCGACACCCTCTGGAGCCTGGCGAGCAAGTACCGTCCTTCCAGCAGTGTCAGCGTCTACCAGACCATGGTGGCGATCTACGAGAAGAACCCCCGCAGTTTCGCCGACGGCAACATCAACCACATTCTGGTGGGCTCGCGCATCCAGCTGCCCACCACCGCCGAGGCCAGCGTCATCACCGATGCCGAGGCCCGCGCCAAATTCCGCAGTGACAACGCCAGCTGGAAAGGGCTGAGCCCGAAATACCTGGCCAGCAAGCATACCCAGCCGGCCAAGCCGGTGGCTACCAAAGCGGCCCCGACCAAGGCGGCCGAGCCGGCCAAGCCCGAGGTAGCCAAAGCAGCGCCCATTCCTGCCCCGGCACCCAAGGTGGAGACACCCCAGCCGGCCACCGAGGTAAAGGCGGTTGCCAAGGCTCCCGAGCCGGTCGCCAGCCAGGCGGCTGCCACCAGCGCCGCCACGGCCAGCGCACCGGCGCCGTTGCCAGCCGATGTCAATCAACCGGTCGGCAAGCCCTCCACCGAGATGGCGCTGGCGCTGGAAGATGCCAACGCCCAGCTCGGCCAGGTCACCGAGATGAACCACAGGCTCAAGCTGCGGCTGCAATCCCTGACCGAAGAGGTGGAGACCCTCAAGGCCCAGCTGCAGGATCAGACCGCGCTGCAAAAAGAGATTGCCGAGCTCAAGGCCAAACCGGTTCCGCCGGTGGCACCGGCCCCCGAGCCCAAGCAGAACTGGCTGATGGACTTGCTCTCCTCGCCGCTCAACCTGGCCATGATCATCCTGTTGCCGGTGCTGCTGGTGCTGGCGTTGGTGACCCTGTGGCTGCGGGCGCGGGCCCGTCGTGAGCTGGAAGAGCAGGAGAAGAGCCTGTCCGAATCCACCGCCATGGTGATGGATCAGGAGAGCAGCGAATTTGACGAGCTGATGACGGTCGGCATCACCGACGACGAGCCGGTACGACCGCGCCCGGATCTCAACACGCCGGATGGCTACATGGCGGTGGAAGAGCCTGCTGCGCCGGCCGATCTGGTGTTCAGCGACGATGGCGAGATGGACCTGGCCAGCTTCGATGCCGAGCCGGCCCCGCCTGCCAAGGCCGCCATTCGGGATCCGGATCTGGTGCCCGAGCTGGATCTGGCCCATGACGAGTCCATCACCCTCGACTCCGAGCCGGATCTGGATCTTGCCAGCGAATTCAAGCCCAAGGCTGGCAACGAGATCATGAGCGAAGAGGAGCTGCAGGCAGCCCTGTTCGCTGAGTTGGATGCGGATCTGGAAGCTGATCTGGCGCTGGACGGCAGCGATGACGGTCAGCCCGATGCCGACCCCATGGTCAGCGACGAGGATCTCGCCTCCTTCGATTTGAGTGACTTCGAGACCGCCTTTGCCGAGCCGGGCGCCGACAAGGCCGCCAATGCCACGGCCGACGCCAGCGCCGATGAGCTGCTGGCGGAGCTGGGGCTGGAGCCCGAGCCGACCAAGGGGAAACAGGAGGCCGCAGCAGATCTGGAGTGGGATCCCAACGAGCTGGCCCTGGCCGATTTCGAGGATGCCTTCGCCGAGGTGGAGTCCCATCCGGGCGAGGTGAAGCCACGGGAACAGGCTCAGGAGAGCGGCTATGTGGAGATCGACAAACTGCTGGCCGAGGCAGATGCCACCACCACCGAACAGGAACCCTATCAGGGCTTCTCGCTGGACGTGGGGCTGGATGGCTTCCCCGAGGTGCTGCCGGAATCCACCGGGTTTGACGTGGATGCTGACGATGGCGGTGTGGGTGCCAAGCTGGATCTGGCTCGTGCCTACCTCGAGATCGACGACAAGGATAGCGCCCGCGAACTGCTGCAAGAAGCGGCGGAGCAGGGCACCGAGCATCAACGGGCCGAAGCCGAGAAGCTGCTCAAGCGCCTTGGCTAGAGAGCCAGCGCATAGTGGTGAAACAAGGGGCAGCCGATGGGCTGCCCCTTGTTTTTGGTCCCTGTGTTTTGGGCGTCTGGTCCGGCCTGGGCGCGGCTATTTGGGATTTTTGAGGCGAGACGCGTATAATCCGCCCCGTTTCGTTCACCGCCCCTTTTCATCAGAAGACAAGTTTATCCATGCGAATTGCCCTAGGTATTGAATACGACGGCAGCCGGTATTTCGGCTGGCAGCGTCAGCGCGAAGTGATCAGCGTACAGGAGGAGCTGGAAAAGGCCCTCAGCCGGATCGCCAATCACCCCGTCTCCATCCAGTGCGCAGGGCGCACCGATGCCGGTGTCCACGCTACCGGCCAGGTGATCCACTTCGATACCGATGCGAATCGCGCCGAAGGGGCCTGGACCCTGGGTCTCAACTCCAACCTGCCGCCGGACATCGCCGTGCGCTGGGTCAAGCAGGTGGGCGAGGGGTTTCATGCCCGCTTCAGCGCCACAGCCCGTCGCTACCGCTACGTCATCTACAACCACAACTACCGGCCGGCCATCCTCGGCAGTGGCGTCAGTCACTACCACGAAACCATCGATGCCGATCTGATGCACCAGGCGGGCCAGAGCCTGCTCGGGGAGCACGACTTCAGCACCTTCCGGGCCGTCGCCTGCCAGTCCAACACCCCCTGGCGCAATGTGACCCACCTCTGTGTCAGCCGCTCCGGCCCCTACATCGTGCTCGACATCAAGGCCAACGCCTTCCTGCACCACATGGTGCGCAACATCACCGGCTCCCTGCTGCTGGTGGGGCAGGGGCTCCAGCCGGTGGAGTGGATTGCCGAGGTGCTGGCAGCCCGGGATCGCAACCTGGCGGGCCCGACTGCCAAGGCGGGGGGACTCTATCTGGTGGACGTGGATTACCCGGCGGAGCTGGGGTTGCCGCGGATGCCGCTCGGCCCGTTGTGGCTGCCGGACTCGGCACCGGGTACGACCAGTTTTTAGTAACTGGCCCCGAAAATTTGTGGTTTAATGATCCGTCATTTATTGCCATCGAGCTATTAAGTCAT
Organism: Aeromonas sp. Y318-1; assembly: GCF_027706125.1. Taxonomy (NCBI): domain Bacteria; kingdom Pseudomonadati; phylum Pseudomonadota; class Gammaproteobacteria; order Aeromonadales; family Aeromonadaceae; genus Aeromonas; species Aeromonas sp. Y318-1. The sequence continues at coordinate 146,134 of NZ_JAPDCM010000002.1, read as the reverse complement.
TGAACAATCTAGGCTCGATGCGTTTTGTCAGGCACAAAAGCATTAAGGAATTCCATGAGCTGGCTTGAGAAGATCCTTCCCAAGAGCAAGATCACTACACCTCGTCGTCACAACATTCCGGAAGGGGTGTGGACCAAGTGCAGTGCTTGTGAACAGGTGCTCTACCGGGCAGAGTTGGAGCGCAATCTCGAAGTGTGCCCCAAGTGTGATCATCATATGCGCATCAGCGCCCGTGCCCGTCTCGAGAGCTTTCTCGACGAGCAGGGCCGCACCGAGATCGGTGCCGAGCTGGAGCCGCAGGATGTCTTGAAATTCAAGGATTCCAAGCGCTACAAGGATCGTTTGTCTGCCGCCCAGAAAGAGACGGGAGAAAAAGATGCGCTGGTGGTGATGAAAGGGACCCTCAAGGGGGTGCCGGTCGTCGCCTGTTCATTCGAGTTCTCCTTTATCGGTGGCTCCATGTCCTCCGTGGTGGGCGCCCGCTTCGTGCGCGCCGTCGAGGAGAGCATCAAGGAAGGTCGCGGTCTGGTCTGTTTCTCCACCTCGGGTGGTGCCCGCATGCAGGAGGCGCTGTTCTCCCTGATGCAGATGGCCAAGACCAGTGCGGCGCTGGACCGTCTGTCGAAGGCCGGTCTGCCCTATATCTCCGTACTGACCGACCCCACCATGGGTGGCGTCTCCGCCAGTCTGGCCATGCTGGGTGACATCAACGTGGGCGAGCCCAAGGCACTGATCGGCTTTGCCGGTCCGCGCGTCATCGAGCAGACCGTGCGCGAGAAGCTGCCGGAAGGCTTCCAGCGCTCCGAGTTCCTGCTGGAGAAGGGCGCCATCGACCTCATCATCGATCGCCGCGAGATGCGCAATCGTCTGGCCAGCCTGCTCGCCAAAATGCTGAATACTCACGTCATCGAAGAGTGAAGATGAGTTCCAACATGCAACAATCCCAAAGCCGGTCGCTGGTCGACTGGCTTTCTTATTTGGAGCAGATCCACCCGGTCAACATCGACATGGGGCTGGATCGGGTCGGCGCCGTGGCCCGCCGCATGGGTCTTACCCAACTGCCGTTCAAGGTGATCACGGTGGCGGGCACCAACGGCAAGGGCTCCAGCTGTGCCATGGCGGCCAGCATACTGATGGAAACCGGCTACCAGGTCGGCGTCTACTCCTCCCCCCATCTGCTGCGCTTCGCCGAGCGGGTGCGGATCAACGGGGCCGAACTGGCCGACAGCGATCACTGCACCGCCTTTGCCGAGGTGGAAGCGGCCCGCGGCGAGATTGCCCTTACCTTCTTCGAGTTCGCCACCCTGGCGGGCTTGTGGCTGTTCCGGCGCGCCGCGCCCGATGTGCTGCTGCTGGAAGTGGGGCTAGGCGGTCGGCTGGATGCCACCAATGTGGTGGAATCCGATGTCGCCATGATCACCTCCATTGCGCTCGATCACTGCGACTGGCTGGGGGATACCCGCGAGGCGGTGGCGGTGGAGAAGGCGGGGGTGTATCGCGCCGGCAAACCTGCCATCAGCGGTGAGCCCAATCCGCCCGTCACCATCGCCAGCGAGGCTGCCCGCCTCGGCGCCTGCCTGCGTCAGGTCGGCATTGATTTTCGTGGTGATGAGCACGCCAGCGGCTGGGATTATCACGGCCTCCATCAGTGGCGCGACCTGCCCAAACCGGCCCTGCCGCTGATGAACGCGGTCACCGTGCTGGCGGCGCTGGAGTCCCTTGGCCTGCCGCTGCCGGAAGAGGCTATACGACAAGGACTGGCCAATGCCCGGCTGGCCGGGCGGATGCAGCAACTGCAAAGCGCGCCGCTGGTCATCGTCGATGTGGCCCACAACCCCCATTCGGCAGCCTACCTGGCAGCCCAGCTGCGCAAGATGTCCTGCACCGGCGTGCGCCGCGCTGTGGTCGGCATGCTCAAGGACAAGGACATGGCGGGGTCGCTTGCCGAGCTCGATGGTCTCATCGGTGAATGGTATCTAGCCAGCTTGACCGGCCCGCGGGCGGCGAGCGCGGCCCAGCTGGCGGCCGCCCTTGGCAGCGAGCGGGGGCCGGCGACCACCTTTGACAGCGTGGGGCAGGCCTATGCTGCCGCGTTGGCCGCATCGAGTCCTGATGATATGGTCATTGTGTTTGGTTCGTTTTACACTGTTGCCGACATTCTGGCGGGTGTCGCCGTCTAGGCCACACCCCGGCTCCCCGGCCCTCTGGCGGGGAGCCGAATCGCATATTGAGTTACGTAAAGGTAGGATTCAACTTGGCCTCTAAGTTTCAAAACCGTCTGGTGGGCACCGTCATCCTGGTGGCCCTGGTTGTCATTTTTCTGCCGGATTTGATGGACGGCCACAAGCTGGAGCAGAAGGAAGAGGCGTTTGCCAAGATCCCGCTGCGCCCGGAGCTGGAGCCCGCCAAGCCCGCCTTGCAGGTATCGGCCGCCAGCACCTTGCCGGCGGAACACCTGGCCAGCCAGCAGCAGGCCTCTGCCGCCGAGCAGTGGCAGGTGGAAGAGGTATCTGAGCCGGTAACCCTGGGGGCCAAGCAGGGCCAGCCGCCGGTGCAGCAACCGGCCGCCAAGCCGGTGACCCAGCCCGTTACTCCGCCGGTGGTCAAGCCCCAGCCTAAGCCTGAAGTGATCGCCAAGAAGCCGGTGGAGCAGCCCAAGCCCAAGGTGGTGCCGCCCAAGCCGGTCGAGGTGCAAACACCGGTTGAGAACAAGCCGCAGGCGGGCCAGATCAAGTCGATGGACGATCTCATTGCCAGCAAGATGGGACAACCGACCACGACGACAGCCCCGGCGCCAGCGGCTACTGCGCCGGCCCAGGGCAGCTGGATCCTGCAGCTTGGCGCCTTCAAAAACGTCGACAGCGTCAATGCGCTGGTGAGCAAGCTGCGGGCTGCGGGCTACTCGGCTCACACCTCGCCGCGCACTCCGGTCCAGGGTCAACTCAACCGGGTCTTCATCGGGCCGGATGTCTCCAAGGCAAAGCTGCAGGGCATGCAAAGTCGCATCGGCCAGATGACCGGCTTGAGTGGTTCCGTGGTGGCTTACAACCCCTAACAGGGTCGACAAGGTAAAAAAATACCGCGCTGCATCTTGGATGGGCGCGGTATTTTTTTAGATACATTTCACCGGTTTGGGCAGGCCGCCAATCTTGGTGGCCTGCTTGGCGGGGCCTTCCGGGAACAGCTTGTAGAGGTAGCGGCTGTTGCCCTTCTCGGGGCCGTACTGCTTTTCCATCGCCTTGACCAGGGCGCGGATGGCGGGGGAGGTGTTGAACTCCAGATAGAAGGCGCGCACGAAGCGCACCACTTCCCAGTGCGGCTCCTCCAGCACGATACCTTCCTGCTCGGCCAGTACCAGTGCCAGCGCCTCGCTCCAGTCGCTGCTGTTGAGCAGATAACCCTTGGCATCGGTTTCGATGAGTTGGCCGTTGAATTCCAGCTGGTGATGCTCGGACATGGTGGGCTCCTTGTGGCCTGTCAGGATTGGGCGGGCATGGTAGCGCCTTGTTCCCGGGTGAGCAACCGGCTCTCGTTGGCCAGGGTGAGCAACTCATCCGCCAGCTGGCTGATGAGGTTGAGCTGCTGGGTCAGCATCAGCTGCTCCTCGCTGCTGTCGGGGGTGATGACCGGGCACTGCCCCTCGATCTGCTCCGGCATCTCTCCCGCCAGGTGGCCGGCAGCCCGCTCCAGAGTGTGGCTCAGATGACGGCTGATCTCGTCCAGCTCGCCGATGGCCTCCAGCTTGTCGCGATGGGCGCCCAGCGCCGAGATGTAGGAGAGCAGGGCGTGGTTGCGCCAGGTGAGGGTGAAGCAGAGGTCGAGAAAACGACGGCGTTTCTGTGGCTCCACCAGCATGCTCTGCCAGGCCATGGCCAGCTCGCTGTCCGCCAGATGGGCGCTCTTGCGCGCCACCCGGTAGTCGATGGACTCATCACGCTGCTGCTGCAGGCTGGCGAGCACCGCCGAGAGATAGCGGGCGTTGGCCGAGAGCGAATTGGCGATCAGGGTCGGCAGCCGCTTGTACTGCCAGTCCGGCCAAAGCCAGGCCACCAGGGCGTAGGAGAGCAGGCAGCCGAGGAAGGTATCGAGCATGCGTGGCCCCAGGATGGCGAAGCCGATGCCGTCCAGCAGGTTGAACGCCATCAACACGTAGAGGGTGATGAAGCAGACCGCGGCGCTGTAGTTGCTGCGTACCTGGGTGAAGAACAGGAAGGCGGCCAGCCCCATCACCACCAGCTGTACGTGCAATTCTGGGAACAACCAGAGCACCGGGATCCCCACCAGCAGGCCGGCGAAGGTGCCGAGCATGCGCTGCACCAGCCGGCGGCGGGTGGCGCTGTAGCTCGGCTGACAGACGAACAGCACGGTCAGCAGGATCCAGTAGCCCTTGTCCAGGTGGAACGCTTGCAGAATGCCATAGCCCACCACCAGCCCGAGCGACAGGCGCAGGGCATGGCGAAACACCATGGAGTTGGGGGTCAGGTGCTGTTTGAGCTGGGTCAGCAGCGGCAGGCGGGCAGGGCGGGCCAGGGGCGGCAGGCTCTGCGGGGCCTGCTCGGGATTTTGCAGCTCCTCGGCGCTTTGCAGCAGCTGGTTGATGCTGGCCAGATTGCGGCGCAGAAACTTCATCGGCGTCAGCAGGGTTTTCGGGTAGTGCTGCTTGAGGTGGGTGAACTCCAGCTGATCGCCGAGGGCCTCCAGCGTCCAGTGGATGCGCTTGTTGTGGGCATAGGGCTTGTGCACCAGGATGGCGTAGCCGAGCCGCTGGCACGCCTCGGAGAGCTGTAGGAATACCTCCTGAAAGCCGTCAAGCACGATGCCCTGCTTGAGCTCGGCTTCCAGCTTGCTGTAGGGGTAGTGGCTGGAAGTGGCCCGCTCGTGGATCTCCAGCGCCAGCAGGTAGAGGCGCAGCAGGCTGGCCAGCTCGGGGGAGGCCCGGTGACGGGTGCTGAGGCGGGCGTTGAGCGCCGACTTGGTGAGCGTCAGGGCGTTGACCAGGTTGATGTTGAGCTGGGCCAGGTTATGACGAATGGCCTGGGCGCCGTGCTCGTCGGCCGGAAAGAAACGGGATTTCTCCAGCAGATAGCGGGAGAGGGCAAAGTAGCTTTGGGCCAGCTGTTCGTGCAGGGTTTTGTAGGGCAGCAGCCAGAGCCAGACCAGCGATACCAGGCCATACCAGAGTGCCCCGGCGCCGAGGGCCAGCGGTTGATAGAAGAGATCCGGCGCCTTGGCGGCCCCCAGCATGGTGTAGATGGCGATGAGGAGGGAGCCGAAGCTGATGGTGGCGTAGCGCTGACCGAGCGCCCCCACCATCACGAAGATAAAGGTGGAACCCGCCAGCCCCAGGGCGAACAACCAGGGCGTGGGGAAGAGGTACTGCACGCACAGGGAGGCGAACAGGAAGCAGAGCAGGGTCATGGCGAGGTTCTTGACCCGGCCCCACAGACTGTCGTCGGTCTCGGCGATGGCGCCGGCCACTACCCCGAGGGAGAGCAGCACGGTGAGCTGGGTGTCGCCGGTCGCCAGGGTGAAGGCAAGCAGCCCCATGATGGCCAGCAGTACCTTGAGGGCGAAATAGATATGACTGTCAGTCAGCAAACGGCGCAACAGGCCAGAGAAATCCATGGGCATGGGAGAGCGCAACCCTTGAGCGAAACGAAAACCAGAGCATAACCGGTCAACAACGAAACGGCCCTGATTTGGATCAGGGCCACTTCGCTTCATATCCTTGATTTACAACTTATCCTGACAGAAACAGGTGCCAATAAAAACCCCGCCGAAGCGGGGTGTTTGATTAGTTGCGGTTGCCGCCGAGCAGACTCAGCAGGCTCAGGAAGATGTTGTAGATGGAGACATACAGGGTGACGGTAGCGGAGATGTAGTTGGTCTCGCCGCCGCGCACGATCTGCTGGGTGGTCAGCAGGATGGCGCCGGAGGAAAACAGCATGAACATGGCGGACAGGGCCAGGCTCAGGGCGCTCATCTGCAGGAAGATGTTGGCGATCATGGCCACCAACAGTACCCAGAAACCGACGAACAGCATGCCGCCGATGAAAGAGAGATCACGCTTGGTGGTCAGGGCATAGGCCGACAGACCGAAGAAGGTGAGCGCGGTGCCGCCGAGCGCGGTCATCACGATCTCGCCGCCGCCATTGTTCATGTACATGTTGATGATGGGGCCGAGGCTATAGCCCAGCAGACCGGTCAGGGCGAAGGTAAACACCAGCCCCATGCCGTTTTCGCGATTCTTCTCGGTCAGGAACATCAGACCGTAGACGCCGATGAGGAAGATGGCCCAGTGCAGGGGCGGCATGTTCATCACGGTGGCTACCCCGGCCACCACGGCAGAGAAGCCAAGAGTGAGGGAGAGCAGCATATAGGTGTTGCGCAGTACCTTGTTGGTATCGCGCGCGGCACTCTGGGTGCCGGTATAGATAGAACGGGTATCCATCTTGGGTGTCCTCTTGATTTCCGGGGTGAGGCGGCAATCCGCCTCGTTAACGCATTGTATGCACTGAATGTCGGGATGACGAGCGCTGATTTCAAGCCCCACCCCAGCCTGTTGCCCCCTACTATCCCAAATCAAATATGTATTGCATATGAACAAGGGGCTGACGTAGTATGCACGCCGTTCGGAGGGGTGGCAGAGCGGCTGAATGCACCGGTCTTGAAAACCGGCGATGGGCGACCATCCGTGGGTTCAAATCCCACCTCCTCCGCCATCTTTAGAAAAGCCCCCGGCAACCAACTTGGTTGCCGGGGGGGTTTTGCTATCCGGCCGCCGGTGTTTTCGGGTCATGGTGCCGTGGTGGATGGCGGCTGGTATTTGCTGAGTATCAGCAGGGTGAGCAGGCAGCAGGCGGCGCCGGCGTAGAAGGTGAAGGCGGGGCCCAGATGGTCCCACAGCAGGCCGGCCAGCAGGCTGGCCAGCAACATGGCGAGGCCGCATACGAGGTTGAAGAAGCCAAACGCGCTACCGCGCAGATCCGCCGGGGCCGTGGCGGCTACCATGGCGGCCAGCAGCCCCTGGGTCATTCCCATGTGAATACCCCACAGCATCACCCCTGCCAGCAGCACGCCCCAGTGGGTGCTGGTCGCCAGCACCAGATCGGCGGCAATCAGTACCAGCAATCCCCAGATCAGCAGGGTGCGGTGACTCATGCGATCCGAAAGGCGGCCGAACGGGTAGGCGCTGAGGGCATAGATCAGATTCATCGCCACCATGACCAGCGGCACCAGCGCCAGCGCCATGCCGCTTTGCTGGGCACGCAGCACCAGAAAGGCTTCGCTGAAGCGGGCCAGGGTGAACAGGGCGCCGATCAGCAGCACCCAGCGATAGGGTTTACCCAGCCGGCGCAGGCTGTCGCGTCGCAGGGGGTTGCGGCGCTCGCGCCGGTCGCTCTCTTTGGGTTCACGCAGGCCGATGGCGAGCAGGGTGACCGAGGCCAGCCCAGGAATGACCGCCAGCCAGAAGATGGCGCGAAAATCATCGTGCCAGAGCAGCATCAATCCGACGGCCAGCAGTGGCCCCAGCAGGGCGCCGACCGTGTCGAGGGACTGGCGCAGGCCAAAGGCGGCGCCGCGCAGCTCAAGGGGGGTGAGGTCGGCCACCAGCGCATCGCGGGGGGCGCCCCGAATGCCTTTGCCAATTCTGTCCAGCAGGCGGGCGGTCAGTATCAACCCGCTGCCAGTGGCGATGGCGAACAGCGGCTTGGTCAGGGCTCCCAGCCCGTAACCGAGCAAAGCCAACCCCTTTCGTCTCCCTAGATAGTCGCTCAAGGTGCCGGAGAAGACCTTGACCATCAGTGCCGTGGCCTCCGCCATCCCTTCGATGAGTCCGATGGTGAAGGCGCTGCTGCCGAGCACGGTCACCATGAACAGGGGCAGCAGGCTGTGGATCATCTCGGACGAGATGTCCATCAGCAGGCTGACGAAGCCCAGCACCCAGACCCCGCGCGGGATCTGGCGGGAGGGTGGGGCCGGGTCTTGTCTGTTGCCTGTCGTCATCGGGGGGAGCCTTGCCTCGCATCAATTCCCACAGAGCATAGTCAGCCCGGCGACCCAGAGGCGGCCGGGCTGGCTTGCTGCATGATTACTGTTCAATATCGAGCTCAGTCCGAACCGGTTGCCGGTTGCGCAGGGTCGAGATCAGCACCAGCGCGGCGATGGCGGCCAGCAGGGTTAAGGAGGCGGAGTAACGACTCAGCTCCAGCCCGCCCTTGCTGAGCGGCTTGTCCAGAAAATCCCCCACCACGGCTCCCAGCGGTCTGGTCAGAATGAAGGCGGCCCAGAACAGCAGGGTCCGCGACACCCGGGTCAGGTAGTAGGTTGCCACGATGGCGGCCAGCATGCCGCCGAACAGCACGGCACTGCCTGCATAACCAAAGCCGGCCTCGTCTGCAGTCCAGTCACCCAGTGCGGTACCCAGCGTCTGGGAGAACATGATGGTGACCCAGTAGAACAGCTCGGTGCGCGGCGTGGTAATGCTGCCGGTGGAGATGCTGCCCTGCAGCCGATACCAGAGCAGGAAGGAGCCCATCAGCAAAGCCAGCAGCAGGGTGGAACCACCGGCATAGCCCAGCCCGAGCGAGCGATCGGCAAAGTCTGCCAGGGTGGTGCCGACCGTGGTGGTGGCGATGATGGTGGTCCAGTAAAGGAGGGGGTTATAGGAGGTTGCCGCGATCTGCGCGCTGACCGACACGAAAAAGATCACGGCAAAGATGGCCGTGCTCACCAGATAACCGAGTTCCATCGACATGGAGACGGCGTCACCCCCCGTCTCCCCCAGGGTGGTCGCCAGAATCTTGATGACCCAGAACGCCAGGGTGATCTCTGGCACCTTGCTGATTGCTGCGCTGTTGCTGTTGTGCATGTTAACCCTCTCTCGCATCTGTCGTGTGACGAGGACTCGTCAGGGAACAGCCTCGCCGAGCAGTCTTAAGCAAAACTTAAGGACGAGCTGCCGTCTTGAAAAAGAGTGGTGCGAGCGCCAGGCGGGGAGGTGAGTCGTATATTAATGGCTGTTTTTTGAGCGGCTGCATAACACGGGCATCTTAATTTTTCCTTAAGTATCGTCGGCTAGGCTGTCAGTTTGCTGATGATTGTTGATATACATCACATTATTGATGATATTTGAAAATAGTATATTTGGTGTTTTCTGCAGGCTGTTACTATCCGGCGCCAAATATCGGCGTGTCGACTCCGGTTCGGCTATTTCGACGTGTAATAAAGAAGCGTAACAGGGAGATATGCATGCCTTCTTTTCTCAGAATAAGAATTGTTCCATTTATTTTGTTGTTGGCATTTATCTTTGCCTTCTTGCTCAACTGGCCAGTCCTGCTGCATTTTTATGAGATATTGACGCAGCTTGAGCATTTTAAAATCGGGTTTGCCATCTCCATTCCTATCGTATTGGTCGCGGCATTGAACTTTGTATTCATGCCATTCTCTGTGCGTTATTTCATCAAGCCTTTCTTTGCCTTTCTGTTTATCACCGGTGCCATTGCCAGCTACACCATGATGAAATACAAGGTGCTGTTTGATGGCGACATGATCCAGAACATCTTTGAGACCAACCAGAGCGAGGCTTACTCCTACCTGAGCGTGCCCATCGTGGTCTGGGTATTGCTGGCCGGAGTGCTGCCGGCGGTACTGCTGTTTTTCGTCAAGATAGAGTATCCGGCCAAATGGTATCAGGGCCTGTTGCAGCGCGGGCTTTCCATGCTGGCCTCGCTGGCGGTATTGGGGCTCATCGCCGCAGTCTACTATCAGGACTATGCCTCGGTCGGGCGCAACAACCAGACCCTGAACCGGGAGATCACGCCAGCCAATTACATGTACAGCACCACCAAATATCTCTACAAACGCTATCTGGCGGAGCCGGTACCGTTTCAGCGCATGGGAGACGACGCCAAGCGGGTGGCCGGCAAGGAGAAGCCGACCATGATGTTCCTGGTGGTGGGGGAGACGGCGCGCGGCAAGAACTTCTCCATGAACGGCTATCACAAGGAGACCAACCCCTTCACCAGCCAGCAGGCGGGGATCATCTCCTTCAACGACGTGCGCTCCTGCGGCACGGCGACGGCGGTCTCGGTGCCCTGCATGTTCTCCAACATGGGGCGCAACCAGTTCGACGGCAACCAGGCCCGCAACAGCGAAGGGCTGCTGGATGTGCTGCAAAAGAGCGGTATCTCCATCTTCTGGAAGGAGAATGACGGCGGCTGCAAGGGCGTGTGCGATAGGGTGCCGAACATGGTGGTCAAGCCCAAGGATCACCCCAAGTTCTGCGACAAGAACACCTGCTATGACGAGGTGGTGCTGGAGGGGCTGGACGACGAGCTGGCCGGCATGAAGGGGGACAAGCTGGTGGGCTTCCACCTCATCGGCAGCCATGGCCCGACCTATTACAAGCGTTATCCGGGGTCGCATCGCCATTTCCTGCCGGATTGTCAGCGCAGCGATATCGAGAACTGCACCGATCAGGAGCTGGAGAATACCTACGACAACACCATTCGCTACACCGATTTTGTGATTGCCAGCATGATCGAACGGCTGAAGAAATATGAAGACAAATACAACACGGCGCTGATCTATATTTCCGACCATGGCGAGTCACTGGGGGCATTGGGGCTCTATCTGCACGGTACCCCTTACAAGTTTGCGCCGGATGATCAGACCCGGGTGCCCATGCAGGTGTGGATGTCGCCCGGTTTCTCCAAAGAGAAGGGAATGAATCTCGATTGTCTGCAGCAGAAGGCAGCCAATACCCGTTATTCCCACGACAACCTGTTCTCGTCCATGCTGGGGATCTGGGATGTGAATACGGCGGTATATGACCAGCAGCTGGATATCTTCAGCCAGTGTCGCAGCGTGCAGTAACGCCATATTGAGATAAAGGGGAGCCTGGCTCCCCTTTTTATTTGGGCACAGCCTGATGATGGCCCGTGAGCGGCTTGCCAGCCTGACCAGATGGGTCGGGTAAACCCCGTTATCTGGTGTATGATGTCACTGCTCATTTATTGTGCTGTGCGCCAGCGGGATGTGGCGGGGCTGACCGCTAGGGTAAGCGGCGAATTAATCTGCCGGCAGCTGAGTAATTTTATTTCGGGGGTAAGGCTCGTCTTTTTCAAAAAAGTCGATATAAAGTGGGATGCCATGCTGGGCGGGGGCATTTTCCGGGCAGCCAGGGCCAAATTGGCCATGTCATCAGTGCCGACCGTTCGCCGCCCACGGCCCATAAAACATCTATTTGAAGGCCAAGGCGCGAAGGAGTGCAGTCTGCGTTTCTCGCTGCGGGTGGCCATGTTCAGCAACGTGACGCGCATGGCCATGGCCTCGCGTCGGTAGGGATCGGCAATGCGGCGTCATCTGTTTATCTGGTTAGGCCCGTTATGTAGCTTGTTGTTGTTGGGGGCGGCGCTGGCCGTGCTCTATCGTCTGACTCACCTCTGGCACTGGCACGACATTCGGCTGGCCATCTGGTCTTTGCCGCTGCCGCTGCTGGGTGGGGCCCTGTTGCTGACCCTGCTCAGCTATGCCTGCCTCTGCTGCTACGACATGCTGGCGGTGCACGCCCTCGGCAAGCGGCTGCCCTGGCAGCAGGTGGGGGTCACCTCGTTCATCGCCTACACCTTCTCCAACACCCTGGGTTTCGCCCTGCTGACCGGCTCGTCGGTGCGCTATCGCATCTACTCGTCGCTGGGGCTCGGCACCGGGGAGGTGGCTAGGATCATCGTCTTCTGCTCGGTGACCTTCTTCCTCGGCCTGCTGGCCTGGGGGGGCACGGCCCTGCTGGTGGGACAGGCTACCACCTTGCTGCCGGACTGGCCGCTGTGGGCCGATCAGCTGCTCAACGTGGCGGGTGGGCTGGCGCTCTTGGCGGTGCTTGGCTACCTGTTCTGGCCAAAGCCCGCACTGGTCTGGCGTGGCCACGAGCTGGTGTTGCCGGTATTCAGAACCCGGCTGCTGCAACTGCTGGTGGCGCTGCTGGACTGGATGGCCGCCGCCGCCGTGCTCTATGTGTTGCTGCCGGCGGACAGCGTCTCCTATCCGGTGCTGCTCAGTGCCTTCGTGCTGGCCAGCTTCCTCGGGGTGCTGGCCCATGTGCCCGGCGGGATCGGGGTGTTCGAGGCGAGCATGAGCCTGCTGCTGGCCAAATACCTGCCGGTGGACAAGCTCTTGGCCTCCCTGCTGCTCTATCGCTGCATCTACTATGTGCTGCCTTTCCTGTGCGCCCTGCTGCTGTTCACCAGCCAGGAGCTGTTGCAGCAGAAGGCGCGCTGGAGCCGGTTGCAGGGCATCATGACCGCGGTGCGCGAGTTCCTGCCGGCGCTGATCAGCCTGGGGGCGTTCGCGGCGGGCAGCCTGCTGCTCTGCTCGGGGATGATCCCCACCATGCGCGGGCGCATCGAGATGTTCCTGCAGGTATTGCCGCTGCACCTGCTGGAGCTCTCCCATGTGCTCGGCAGCGTCAGCGGCGTGCTGCTGATCCTGCTGGCTCGCAGCCTCTACCGGCGCCACGATGCGGCGTTTCGCATCACCCAGCTGCTGCTGGGGCTGGGGATGATCTTCTCCCTGCTCAAGGGGTTCGACTGGGAGTCGGCCCTGCTGCTCGGGCTGTTCCTGCTCATCATCACTCCCTGCCGCTCACTGTTCTATCGCAAGGGGTCCCTGCTGCACGCCCAGTTCACCCCGGGCTGGCTCATCTCGGTGGGGGCCGTGCTGCTGGGGGCGCTCTGGCTGCTGCTCTTCTCCTACCGTCAGGTGGAGTATGACCACGCTCTCTGGTTCCACTTCTCGCCCCATGGCGCCGCCTCCCGTGGGCTGCGGGCCATGGGCAGCGTGGTGGCCGTGCTGGCCGTGGTCGGGGTGGCCCAGCTGCTGGCACCGCTGCGGGTCTCCGGGCGCAAGCCGGAGCCGGACGAGCTGGCCCGCGCCCATGCCCTGGTGCTGCGCGAGGGGGGCGGTCATGGCTACCTGGCCCAGCTTGGCGACAAGTCGCTGCTGTTTCATCCCGGCGGCGAGGCATTTTTGATGTACGGCGTCGAGGGCAATGGCTGGATCGTGATGGGGGATCCCATCGGTCAGCCTGAACTGATCGAGGAGCTGCTCTGGCAGTTCCGCGAGCTGTGCGATCAGCACGATGCCAGCCCGGTGTTTTACCAGGTGTCGGCCCGCTACCTGCCGCTCTACCTGGAGCAGGGCCTGATCCCGTTCAAGCTGGGGGAGGAGGCCATCGTCGATCTGGCGGCCTTCGAGCTGGCCGGCAGCCGGCTGCGCAACCTGCGCCAGAGCCATGCCAAGGGCAAGCGGGAGGGGTTGTCGTTCGAAGTGGTGGCGCCTGAATGCGTACCTGCACTGTTGCCGCGCCTCAAGGAGGTTTCGGACACCTGGCTGCAGAGCAAGCAGGGCAAGGAGAAGGGCTTCTCGGTGGGCAGTTTCGAGCCCGCCTACCTCAGCCTGAGCCCGGCCGCGCTGGTGCGTCACGAGGGGCAGATCGTCGGTTTTGCCAACCTCTGGGTCAGCGACAACAAGGAGAGCCTCTCCATCGATCTGATGCGCTACAGCCTGGACACGGGCACGGCGCCCATCATGGACTTCCTGTTCGTCGAGCTGCTGCTGTGGGGCAAGGCCGAGGGCTACGCCAGTTTCAACCTCGGCATGGCGCCCATGTCCGGTTTCAACGATCACCCCCTGAGCGGCTACTGGACCCGGCTTGGCAACACCATCTTCACCCGGGGCAGCCGTTTCTACAATTTCCAGGGGCTCAGACGCTACAAGGAGAAGTTCTCGCCGGACTGGGAGCCGCGCTACCTGCTCTGTACCAGCAAGCTGGTGCTGCCGAGGGTGCTGACCAACCTGATATCCCTGATCAGCCGAGGCCCGTTCGGGCTCATCAAAAAATAGGAGTCGGCCATGAAAATCCTGTTATTGCTGCTGGCGTGCTGCGCCTTTTCGCTCTCTGCCGCGCCGGTGAAAGAGGAGTTGGGGCTGGTGGAGCTGCCGGTGGCGCAAGCCTCGAGCGCCCCCATGGTGGTGTTCATGAGCGGTGACGGCGGCTGGGCTGCGCTGGACAAGGGGCTCAGCGCCCAGCTGCAGCAGCACGGCATGCCGGTGGTGGGCTGGAGCTCGCTCACCTACTACTGGAAGAAGAAGGATCCACAGCAGGTCACCGCCGATCTGGTGCGGATCCTGGATGATTACCAGTCCCGCTGGGGGCGCCAGCGCTGGCTGCTGGTGGGCTTCTCCTTCGGTGCCGAGATAGTGCCCTTCGTCATCAACCGGTTGCCCGAACCTTATCGCAAGAGCCTGGTCGGGGCCGTGATGCTCTCCCCTTCGACCGCCTCCGACTTCGAGATCCACGTCAGCGACATGGTGACCCACGACAAGGCGGGCAGCTATCCCACCCAGCCCGAGGTGAACGCCATCCACACCCTGCCGATGCTCTGCGTGCAGGGGGCGGATGACGACTCGCCGGTACGGCTCTGTCCCCGTCTGCAGCAGCCCAACGTGACCACGGTGACCCTGCCCGGTTCGCACCATTTCGAGGATGACTATCCGGTGCTGTTCAAGACCATTGCCAGCCATCTTTCACTGCAATAAATATCGCACGCCGGCAGGAAATATTGATTTAAATCAATGATTATTTCCTGCTGGCCCGATCCGTTCTCGCCTCGTCAGAATCTTTTTGCATTGACCTTTACAGGTGCTGATTGCTTCCCAACACTCTACTGAGCAACAACGTAAGAGTGGGGGCTACATGCGCGAACAAAAAGGCCATCTTGTTGATCAAGAAGTGGATTTCGCAGCTGATGAACAGCTGGTGTCCACCACGGATCTGCGGGGCGTGATCACCTACGCCAATGACAACTTCTGCCGGGTCGCCGGTTACAGCCGGGCCGAGCTGGTGGGGCAGCACCACAACATGGTGCGCCATCCCGACATGCCCAAGGCGGCATTTGCCGACTTGTGGGGCAAACTCAAGCAGGGCCAGCCATGGCGCGGCATGGTGAAGAACCGCTGCCAAGATGGTCGTTATTACTGGGTGGATGCCTACGTCACCCCCATCTTCGAGCAAGGCAAGATCAGCGGCTATCAGTCGGTGCGCTGCCGTGCCGATCCGCAGATGAAGCAGATCGCAGCCCGTACCTATGCCCGGCTGCGGGCGGCGGAGCAGGGCGGCGGCAAGCCCAGGATTTCGCTGGCGCGGCTGCGCCACGGGGTAGCGGTGGCCGGGTTGCTGGCGCTGGGCTGGCTCGGCACCGTGCAACTGGGCGGCTGGGCCGCGCTTTACATGGCGCTGCCGCTGATCTTGCTGGGGTTGCTCTATCGCCACGAGCTCATCACCACCCCCCGTTATCTGCAGCAACTGGCCGGCGAGTACGACAGCCTGACCCGGCTCATCTACTCGGGCCAGGAGCCAAGCGCCATCGCCGACTTCCACATCAAGCTGCTGCAGGCCCGTATTCGCACCGTGCTCGGCCGGGTGGATGATGCCACCCACGCCCTGCAGGATCTGGCGGTGCACCTGAAGAGCGCCTCCAGCGAGGCCAGCTCGGACATCGCCGAGCAGGATGCCCAGACCCAGCAGATGGCGGCCGCCATCACCGAGATGGCGAGCACGGCCCAGGAGATCGCCCGCAACATCCAGGACACCAACAGCCAGATTGCCGAGGCCAAGGCTCACTGCCAGCACACGGATCAGCAGTTGATCGAGACCGAGCACAAGATCACCGATCTGGCGAAGGAGGCGGAGCACGCCTTTGCCTCGGCGGTGGCGCTGGCCAGCGAGTCGGATCGCATCGGGGTGCTGATGGGGGAAATTCAGGGCATCGCCGATCAGACCAACCTGCTGGCGCTCAACGCCGCCATCGAGGCGGCCCGGGCCGGCGAACAGGGGCGCGGTTTTGCGGTGGTGGCGGACGAGGTGCGTACCCTGTCTACCCGCACCCACAAGGCGACCGAACAGATCCAGAGTAGCATCGGCCAGATCCAGCGCACCCTGAACGGCTGGAAGGGGATGATGCAGAACAACCTGCAACAGACTCAGGCCTGCGTAGAGATGACCCGGATGGGGTCGGACAGTTTGCACCAGGTACTGACGGAGATCGAGCTGGTGATGGACTTCTCGGCCCAGATCTCGGCGGCGGCGGAGGAGCAGCAGGCGGTGGTGGAAAACATCAGCCAGAACGTCAACCTCATCTCTCAGCACTCCCATGCCAACAGCAGCAAGATGCACGACGTCGACGAGTCGAGCGAGATCCTGCTGACCAAGGCCAGACAGCTCAAGTCCCTAGGGCAGACCTTCGGCTAGTCGCCGCTGCCATCCATACAACAACAAGGCCACCTGCGGGTGGCCTTGTGCTGTCGGGGACTTGGGGTCAGCCTGGGGGCTCAGCCAGCGGGGCCCCCTTGTCGTGGTACATGGCGCGGTCGGCCTGGATCAGCCACTGCTCGGCGCGCCAGCCCGGCTGGTACTGGCTGATGCCGACGCTGATGCCGACCGCCAGCGGAACTCCTTCCACCTCGAACGGCGACTGCATGGTGGCCCTGATCTGCTCGGCGATGACGTCGGCTTGCGCCTGATCATGGCCCGGCAACAGCAGCACGAACTCGTCGCCGGCCAGTCTGGCGAAGAAGTGCTGTGGCCCGAGGCTGCGGCTGATCCGCTCCGCCAGCTGGCAGAGGAGGGCATCGCCGTGGCTGTGGCCGAAGTTGTCGTTGACCTGCTTGAAGTCGTCGAGATCGCAAAACAGCAGGCAGCCGGGAGCCGGGCCCTTGACCTGGGCATCGAGCCGCTCCATCAGGCTCAGCCGGTTGGGCAGGCCGGTGAGCGGGTCGCGGCGGGCGAGCTGCCAGATCTCCTCCTCCCGCTGGCGGCGCAGGGCGATCTCGCGATTGAGCCGCTGGTTGCACAGCAGCAGATAGAGGGCCAGCAGCAGGATCAGCACGCTGGCCGCCAGGCTCAGCAGGAACCAGGGACGCCAGAAGATCCACTGCTCGGAAGGGGCCTGATAGAGAAATTCGTGCAAGGAGACCGGCTTGGACACCAGCCCGATCTCGACCAGCTGTTGCATGATGTGGGTCATGCGATCGGGATTCATATACCCGATCTCCACATAGAGCGGCTGGATCATCTCCTTGCTCACCTGCAGCTCGTACTCCATGTGGGCCTGACTGCGGTTGACGCCATACTCCTTGCGCAGCAGGGCGATGGCCTCCTGCGGGTGGGCGAGGGCGTAGCGCCAGCCCGCCAGGCTCGCGGCCCGAAACCGGGCCACCCGATCCGGATGGGCGCGCTCCTGCGCCTGGGTGGTGAACAGGATGTCGCTGTAGAAATCGATGCCGTAGTTGCGCGGATTGATGACGGAGACGGGAATGCCGCGCTCCTCCAGATAGAAGGGCTCGTTGCTGAGGTAGGCGTTGAAGATATCGACCCGGCCCTCGATGAGATCCTCGATGTTGACCGAGGTGGGCAGCGGGATGAGCTGGTGCTCATTGATCCCCTGATAGAAGAGAGTGGCCAGCAGTTCGGCGTCCTGATGGGCCGAAAACATCATGATCCGTTTGCCACGCATGTCGTCAACGGTGAGAATGCCGCTGTCACGGCGAGCCAGAAAGATGGACGGGGAGTGCTGATAGACGCTGGCAAGCGCCAACAGCGGCTGGCCGCTGGCGTAGCTGGTCAGCACCTCGGTGTTGCCGACCCCGAAGTCGGCCCGCCCGCTCAGCACCTCTTCTACCGGGCTGATGTCCTTGCCGCCGGGCCGTATCTCGACGTCCAGCCCGGCACTGGCATAAAAGCCCTTGGCCTTGGCCATGTGATAGCCAACGAACTGGGGCTGATGCAGCCAGCGCAGCTGGAGTACGACCCGCTCCGGCGCTTCAAGGGTGGATTCGCTGGCCCGCAAGGGAACAGCGTGACTGATGCCAATCAGCAGCAGCCAAAGCAGGTATCTCTTCATCCGTGCGAGTCTTGTTCTGAGTGTTCATGGGGTGCGACCCCGCAGGGTCATGTTCTTGTAATTAAAAACATTCTAAAGGGTTATTGATGTACCGGATACTAGCGCAGCACAAAGATTTCATGGTTATCAACAAGGGGCCCGGGCTCGGCATGCATGACGAGACCGACGAGGCCGGCCTGCTCCATCCAGGCCTGGTCAGTCGGGTCAAGGCCGACACCGGTCTGCTGCTCTATCCGGTGCATCGGCTCGACAAGATGACCTCCGGGCTGGTGCTCTTGGCGCGCACCACCGAGGCCAACCGGGCCCTCAGCATGGCCTTTGCCGCGCGGGAAGTGAGCAAGCAGTATCTGGCCCTCTCCGATCGCAAGCCCAAGAAGAAGCAGGGCTGGGTGAAGGGGGACATGCAGAAGGGGCGGGGCGGCAGCTGGATGCTGGCGCGCAGCCAAGACAACCCGGCCATCAGCTGGTTCGACTCCGTTTCGGTGCGCGAGGGCCTGCGGCTCTACCGGATCAAGCCCAGAACCGGCAAGACCCACCAGATCCGGGTCGCCCTCAAAAGCGTGGGGGCGCCGATCTTGGGGGATGAGCGCTACGGCGGCACGGCGGCCGATCGCGGCTATCTGCACGCCTGGCGCCTGGCGTTCACCCTGGCGGGGGAGGCGTTCGACTTCGTCTGTTCGCCCGATGAAGGCACGCTGTTTGTGCTGCCCGAGTTGCACGCCGCCATCGCGGGGCTGGCCGAATGAAGGGGGCAGCCATGCAAGGGGCGACGGATCTACCCGCCAGCGGCTGGATCCTGGCGGATTTTGACGACACCCTGGCGCCGGATGACAGCCATGCTGGGCTGCTGCGCTTCATCCTGAGCCGCCGCATCTGGCCGCTGCTGCTGTGGCCGGTGATGGCGCTGGGCGGGCTGGTCTATCTGCTGCCAAGCCAGCGTCGGCGCGGTATTTCACTGATCTGGTGGGCCATCACCCTCGGGCTGTCGCCGCTGGGGTGGCGCCGCCTGGTGCGAGCCTACTGCCTCACCCGGCCTGGGCTGTTTCGTGAGGCGCGCGCCCTGCTGCTGGCCGAAGGGCAGCGCTGCTGGGTGCTCTCCGCCAGTCCCCGCGCTCTGGTGCGGGGCCAGCTGCATCAGCAATTGCCCGGCCATCTGCCCCATTGCATTCTGGGGTCGCGGATGCACTATCGCCTCGGCGGCCTGATGCCGCGTTTTTACTGTCACGGCCGCCACAAGATCCTGCCCGGGATCCACACCCTCGGCGCCACCCTGGCCCTGAGCGACAGCCTGCACGACTTGCCGCTGCTGGCAGAGGGGCAGGCGGCCTGGCTCATCAATCCCACCCCGGCGCGGTTGCAACAGGCGCGGCAGGCATTGCCCCGTATCGAGCCCAGATACTGGTCCCTGTAAGGCAAAGCTGACAGCCTTGCGGAGCGCCACCGAGCGCGCCACAAGGCTGCGGCCTTAATGTCACAATCTATTTACATCTTTTGGCCATCCCCCCCGGCAAACTATCTGAACGCCGCCTCTTCTCTTCCGCCGCGCCGCCACCTCTAATGAAACAAGTTGTTAACAATGCCGGTGGCGGCTGCCCGCAGCGCCCCGGTGTGACCCTCTTCGTTATCAGTCAATCGCAAGGAGCGCATCATGACGACCACTTCTTCTGCCCGTACTCACACCATCAATCCGCTTGGCACCGATGGTTTCGAATTCGTCGAGTACACGGCGCCGGATGCCAAAGGGATTGCCGCCCTCAAGGCGCTGTTCGTCTCGCTGGGCTTTGCCGAGGTGGCGCAGCACAAACACAAGCAGTGCTGGCTCTACCGCCAGGGGGACATCAACTTCGTGGTCAATGCCGAGCCCCACTCCCAGGCCGAGCAGTTTGCCAGCCTGCACGGGCCGAGCGTCTGCGGCATGGCGTTTCGGGTGAGCGATGCAGGCAAGGCCCAGCAGTACGCCATCGGCAAGGGTGCCAAGCCGTTCGTCGGCAAGATTGGCCCCATGGAGCTCAACATCCCCGCCATCTACGGCATCGGCGAGAGCACCCTCTCTTTCGTCGACCGCTACGGCGACAAGGGCTCCATCTATGACGTGGACTTCGTCTTCTATCCCGACTGGCAGGCGCGCATGGCCGAGGTGGATGCCGGGCTGTACGAGATTGACCACCTGACCCACAACGTGCAGCGCGGCAACATGGATGTCTGGTCCAATTTCTACGAGCGGATCGGCAACTTCCGGGAGATCCGCTACTTCGACATCGAGGGCAAGCTGACCGGGCTCCATTCCCGCGCCATGACAGCCCCCTGCGGCAAAATTCGCATCCCCATCAACGAATCTTCCGACGACAAGTCCCAGATCGAGGAGTACCTGCGTCAGTACAAGGGGGAGGGGATCCAGCACATCGCCATGGCGTCGAGCGATATCTACCACACCATCCGTACCCTGCGTGGCCGTGGTACCGGCTTTATGCCGACCCCGGACACCTACTACGAGAAGGTGGACAGCCGGGTCGAGGGGCACCAGGAGGATCTGGCGGCGCTCAAAGAGCTGCGCATCCTGATCGACGGATCCCCCACCAAGGACGGCATCCTGCTGCAGATCTTCACCGACACCGTGATCGGCCCGGTGTTCTTCGAGATCATCCAGCGCAAGGGCAACGAAGGCTTTGGCGAGGGCAACTTCCAGGCACTCTTCGAATCCATCGAGCTGGATCAGATCCGCCGCGGGGTGCTCAATGATGCGTAACGGGAACCGCCACGGGCGGGTTGGTTGTCAAGCAAGGGAGGTTGGCGATGCGCAACTGGATTAACTTTCCCCACCGGGAGGGGATACACTCCCGTCAGGCTCATGCCGACCTGCCCGAGCAGGCCATCTATGAGCGTGAACTGGGCCGCTCCGGCTTTTTCGGGCCGGCCACCCACATGCACCACAAGCATGCCCCCACCGACTGGGTCAACTGGGAGGGGCCGCTGCGCCCGCGCCTGTTCGATCTGAATGCCCTCGGCGAGGAGGTGAGCTCCCTCTCCCCCTGGGTGATGCCGGATATTCTCAGCAACCCCCATTGCCGCTACCGCATCTGGCGCCTGCATGAGCCCATGCCGTTTCTGGTGCGCAATGCCGATGGCGACGAGCTCCTGTTCATCCACGAGGGGAGCGGCGAGTTCTATTGCGACTACGGTCACCTGACCCTGCGCGATGGCGACTACCTGGTGATCCCCCGCGGCACCATGTGGCGCATCGAGCCGACGGCCCCCCTGTTCATCCTGATGATCGAGGCGACCAACGACAGCTACCAGCTGCCGGACAAGGGGCTGGTGGGCAATCACGCCATCTTCGACCCGGCGGCGCTGGACGTGCCGGCCATCAACGAGCGCTTCCTGGCCCAGCAGGATGAGAATCCCTGGTCGCTGCAGGTCAAGCGTCACAACCAGGTCTCGGTCATCACCTGGCCGTTCAATCCGCTGGATGCACAAGGGTGGCACGGGGATCTCTGCGTGGTGCGCCTCAACTGGCGGGACATCCGCCCGCTGATGAGCCACCGCTACCACCTGCCGCCTTCGGCGCACTCCACCTTCGTGGCGAGCCGGTTTGTGGTCTGCACCTTCGTGCCGCGCCCCATCGAGAGCGATCCCGGTGCCCTCAAGGTGCCCTTCTATCACAGCAACGACGATTACGACGAGGTGCTCTTCTACCACGCCGGGGATTTCTTCAGCCGGGACAACATCGAGCGGGGCATGGTCACCTTCCATCCCGCCGGGTTCACCCACGGTCCCCATCCCAAGGCGTTTGCGGCGGGTCAGGCCTATGCCAAGAAGTTCACCGACGAGGTGGCGGTGATGCTCGATACCCGCGATGCGCTCAACGTCGGCAGCCTGTGTGACGGGGTGGAAAACCCGCGTTACGTCACCAGCTGGTTGCGCCCGGAACTCACGCCAGCCACGAACGGCAAATAAAAGGAATCCCTATGAAACTGGCAACCCTGAACAATGGCAAACGGGACGGCGCCCTGGTAGTGGTGAGTCGCGATCTGAACCGCGCGGTGCGCGTGCCGCAGCTGGCCGCCACCTTGCAGGCGGCCCTCGACGAGTGGGCCGAGCTTGCGCCCAAACTGACCGCCGTCTATCAGCAGCTCAACGATGGCGCCTGCGCCGACGCCTTCCCGTTCGACGAGACGGCCTGTCTCTCCCCGCTGCCGCGCGCCTACCAGTGGGCTGACGGCAGCGCCTATGTCAACCACGTGGAGCTGGTGCGCAAGGCCCGCGGCGCCGAGATGCCAGAAAGCTTCTGGCATGATCCCCTGATGTATCAGGGGGGCTCGGACAGCTTCCTGTCGCCGCGGGGTTCCATCCCGATGGGGTCGGAGGAGTGGGGCATCGATTTCGAGTCGGAGATCGCCGTCATCACCGACGACGTGCCGATGGGCACCAGCCCGCAGGCGGCCGCCGGCCACATCAAGCTGCTGATGCTGGTCAACGACGTCAGCCTGCGCAACCTCATCCCGGGGGAGCTGGCCAAGGGCTTTGGCTTCTTCCAGTCCAAGCCCTCCAGCAGCTTCTCGCCGCTGGCCATCACCCCGGACGAGCTGGGGGATGACTGGCGCGACGGCAAGGTGCACCTGCCCCTCGAGACCCACCTCAACGGCGCCCTGTTCGGGGCCCCCGACGCCGGGGTGGACATGACCTTCAACTTTTATGAGCTGATCGCCCACGCCGCCAAGACCCGGCCACTCGGGGCGGGCTGCATCATCGGCTCGGGCACCGTCTCCAACTACGACCGAAGCCGCGGCTCATCCTGCCTCGCCGAGCTGCGAATGCTGGAAATTATCGAGTCAGGTCAAGCCACTACACCCTTTCTGCGCTTTGGTGATACAGTGTCCATCGCGATGCAGGATCGCAACGGGATGAGTCTGTTTGGCACTATTTTGCAGCGGGTCACGCCGGCGGGGGCCAGTCAGACGAAGTGAGGGGCCAGCATGGATACGAGGCCGGCTGGTGAGCGGCAGGTGCCCTTGCACCTGCCAACACAGGGACAGATTATGTTGCAGTTGTTTGGATATTGGCGTTCATCGGCAAGTTATCGGGTACGGATCGTGATGCAGCTCAAGGGGCTCGATTATGAGCAGCATCCGGTCAATCTGCGGCAGGGCGAGCAGCGCGAGAAGGCCTACCGTCGGCTCAACCCTCAGGGGCTGGTGCCGTTTCTGGTGGATGGCGAGGTGCAGGTAGGTCAGTCGGTGGCCATCATGGAGTACCTCGACGAAACCTACCCCGCCCACCCGCTGATGCCTTCGGCCCCGCAGGAGCGCGCCCGGGTACGCCAGATCGTCAACATGGTTGCCTGCGACATCCACCCCCTCAACAACCTGCGGGTGCTCAACTATCTGGAGCAGTCGCTGGGGCAGGGCAAGGCACACCGCGACGAATGGTATCGCCACTGGATTGACGAGACCTTCGCCGCGCTGGAGCAGCTGCTGATGACCACCGCCGGCATCTATTGCGTCGGCAACGAGGTGACCCTGGCGGACTGCATGCTGGTGCCCCAGGTCTACAACGCCCGCCGCTACGACATGTCGCTGGAAGACTACCCCACCATCAACCGCATCGTCGCCAACTGCGAGCAGTTGCAGGCGTTTATCAAGGCCGCGCCAGAGCAGCAGCCGGATGCCCAGCCCTGACATACGGCAGGCCGGGTCCGGTCATCCCGGCCCGGCCTACCGTGTTCACTCTGCCAACACCCTCCCTTCCCGTTCGCCTCAGGGCGTTCCGTTGCAGCCATAGCGCCGAAAGCCGGGCCGCTCGCCTAGGCGCTGGTAGTAGTCGTTCACGGCCGGCAGCAGCGGACGATCATAGGGCGTCTCCAGCCAGCGGTTGACCGACAGCCCGATGGGAATGTCCGCCAGCGAGAAGTGGGGGCCGGCCACATATCCCCCGGTTGCTTGAAGCTGTCTCTCCAGGATCTCCATATAGTGAGACCACTGCAGGCACGCTGCGTGAAGGGTCTGATGGTCTTGATGCTGGGGGGATCGCCGCACCAGCGACAGGAAGGCGTAGCGCCAGGCGCTGTTCAAGTCCGATGCCTGCCAGTCAATCCATTGATCGACCCGGGCCCTTGCTCTCGCCTCGACGGGATAGAGCGCGTTGTTGCCGTAGCGCGCCGCCAGATAGCGGATGATGGTGTTCGATTCCCACAGGGTGAAGTCGTCATCCTGAATGACCGGCACCATGGCATTGGGGTTGAGTGCCAGGAACGCCGGGGTATCCGTCGGCTTGAAGCCGGACCCCCACTCCTCCAGCTCGAACGGGAGATCCAGCTCTGTGCAGGCCCACAGCACCTTGCGCACATTGATGGAGGAGGCCTTGCCCAGTATCCGTAACATCTTTTCGTCCTTGTCGGGGGGATGGCCGGCTTGCCGCAGGCCTACAACCTCCCTGCTTGCACGGCCATCGGGGCCCAGCACCGTCACCGACCGTGCAGGGCCCTGATTGCATCGATTGGCGAGTCAGCCGTGGGTGGTCTTGGGCTGGAAGAAGGCGATGAACTTGCCGAATTTCTCCCCGTCGTAGCTGTCACCCTTCTCCAGCAGCCCGGTGTTGAAGGATTCCAGCAGCTTGCCCTTGGCATCCAGCACGTAGAAGTGGGGGACCCCCAGATACTCGGGATACCCTTTGAGGAAGGATTCGTTCTTGTTCTGTTTGCTGACGTTCACCTTGACCACCACGAAGGTGCGGTTGAGCTGGCTGGCAAGATCGGGTTGTTGGTCCAGAAAGTGGTTCATCTCCTGGCACCAGCTGCACCACTCGCCGCCCACCAGTAGCAGGACTTTCTTGCCCTCGGCACTGGCCTTGGCGGTGGCGGCGGCGAGATCGCGGGCCGGGTCCCGCTGCTCGTCATAGCCCTGGCTGTAATCGGGCAGGGTCTGGCTCCAGAGGTGGCCGGCGCTGTACGCCTCGCCATGAAACAGGGCGGTGCCAAGCACCAGCGGCAATAGCAGTCGGTTCATCACGTGCTCCTTGTGTTGTTGTGGTTGCTTCCAAGCCGCAACAATGTGACACGAGCGAGCCCGGCCGCCAAGGGCGAGATGGGCGCTTGTTATGCAAAAAGCGGGAATGGGTCGGCGGGAAAAAACCAAGCCCCTCGCAGGAGGGGCTTGGTATTCAGGCAAGGAAGGTCGCCGGCAGATCAGTAACCCTGCTGGTGGACGTCCATCACGGCGCGACCGGACGGGTCGGCCATCTCCTTGAACTTGGCATCCCACTCCAGTGCGGTCGGGGTGGAGCAGGCGACCGACTTGCCGTAGGGCACGGTGCGGGCGGCGGACTCCAGCGGGAAGTGCTCGTCGAAGATGGCGCGGTAGAAGTAGGCCTCCTTGGTGAGCGGGGTGTTGACGGGGAAGCGGAAGGCCGCCGCCTCGAACATCTGATCCGTCACCTCTTCCTCGACCATGGCTTTAAGGCTGTCGATCCACGAATAGCCCACGCCGTCGGAGAACTGCTCCTTCTGGCGCCACGCCACTTCGTGGGGCAGCAGCTCCTCGAACGCTTCGCGCAGGATGTGTTTCTCGATCTTGCCATTGCCGCACATCTTGTCGGCAGGCTGCAGGCGCATCGCCACGTCCATGAACTCCTTGTCGAGGAAGGGCACGCGACCCTCCACCCCCCAGGCGGCCATCGACTTGTTGGCGCGCAGGCAGTCATAGAGGTGCAAAGAGGCGAGCTTGCGCACGTTCTCCTCGTGGAACTCTTTGGCGTTCGGCGCCTTGTGGAAGTAGAGGTAGCCACCGAACAACTCGTCGGAGCCTTCACCGGAGAGCACCATCTTGATCCCCATCGCCTTGATGTAGCGGGCCATCAGGTACATCGGCGTGGAGGCGCGGATGGTGGTGACGTCATAGGTCTCGAGGTGATAGATGACGTCCCGCAGGGCATCCAGTCCTTCCTGCACGGTGAAGTGGATCTGGTGGTGGATGGTGCCTAGGTGATCAGCCACCTTGCGGGCGGCGGCGAGATCCGGCGACCCTTCCAGGCCGACGGCGAAGGAGTGCAGCTGAGGCCACCAGGCTTCGCTCTTGCCATCGTCTTCAACCCGACGGGCGGCATAGAGCTTGGTGATGGCGGAGATGACGGACGAATCCAGACCACCGGAGAGCAGCACGCCATAGGGCACGTCGCACATCAGCTGGCGCTTGACCGCTGCTTCCAGCGCCGCTTTGAGCTCGGCCTTGTCGCTGACGTTGTGCTCGACCGCGCCGTACTCCATCCAGTCACGTTTGTACCAAGTTTTAAGCTCGCCATCCTTGCTCCACAGGTAGTGTCCCGGCGGGAAGGTTTCGACGCTCTTGCAGACCGGTACCAGCGCCTTCATCTCGGAGGCGACGTAGAAGTTGCCGTGCTCGTCGCGGCCGGTGTAGAGGGGGATGATCCCCATGTGGTCGCGACCAATCAGGTAGGCATCCTGCTCCGCGTCATAGAGGATGAAGGCGAAGATGCCGTTGAGATCGTCCAAAAAGGCCGGGCCCTTCTCCTTGTAGAGGGCCAGCAGCACCTCACAGTCGGAGTGGGTCTGGAACTGGAAGTCGACCTTGAGGTTCTTCTCCAGCTCCTTGTGGTTGTAGATCTCGCCGTTGACGGCCAGCACGTGGGTGCGCTCGGGGTTGTAGAGCGGCTGGGCGCCGTTGCCCGGATCGACGATGGCCAGGCGCTCGTGCACCAGAATGGCTTTGTCGGAGCTGTAGACGCCGGACCAGTCAGGACCGCGGTGGCGCAATCGCTTGGACATCTCCAGCGCCGATTTGCGCAGCGCGGCCGCATCGGATTTGATGTCCAGAATGCCGAAAATAGAACACATTGGCGGTAATCCTCTTGATTTTTATATGAGCCCCCCACGTTCGGGCTCGAAATTCCATTTACATTCCTCGCCAATCACAATGCCTAGTGCAAAAACCTTTTGCAAGCGGGAAAACCGCAGAAAATCATGCCGCTCACGTCAACCCGGTCGGCCTGAAAAAGGGCGGCTACGGCGGCCCGGGTTGACGCAGACGTCAAGTCGCGGCGGGCTCGAAGATCACGTAGAGCTTGCGGCAGGGGGTGAGGGTCTCCCACTCCCCGACAAAGCCGGCCGGGATGACGAACTGATCGCCGGGCTTGAGGGGCAATTTGCCGCCCTGGCGGTCGTGGATCACTGCCTCGCCTTCCAGCAGCTGGCAATACTCGTGCTCGGTGTAGTGGATGGCCCAGCGGCCGGGCTCGCAAGCCCAGAAGCCGACGTGAAACTGCTGGCTCGGGTCTGAGTAGTGGTTCCATATCGTCTGGCGCGGATTGCCGGCGCGCAGGCGCTCGGGGGCGGGCATCAGCGGGGTGGGGGCCGCCTCGTGGCGGTCGAGCAGGATCCAGTCGTTGAGGGTCTTCATGCAGCCTCCTTGGCAAGGGATAAAAAACGGGGCCATCCAGGCCCCGTGGTTGTTCGTTTTATTAAACGAGGTTGCGCATAACGTAAACGATAGCGCCTCCCTTGCCAAGGGGGCCGCAGTCCCCCGTCAGCGTGGCTGCAGCCGTTTGATGACGTGACGGGCAAAGCCGCTGCCCGCTTCGTCGTAGACGTTGAACACCGCATCCACCCCTTGCTCTTTCAGGGAGGCGATGTCGTCCTCGAAGCGGACGATGGCGGCAATCTTGCCGGCAAAGCCGTGGCTGCGCAGTTTCTCGATGGCGTAGAGGTTGCCCGAGTGGTGAGGCATGGCCAGCAGTACCAGGTTGACCTGGTTGGAGAGCAGCACCTTGTCCCAGAAGTCGGTATCGGTGGCATCCCCCTCGATGACGTTCATGCCCTGGGCGCGCAGGGTGGGCAGCTTCTCGCTGTCGTTCTCCACCCCGAGGATCACGGTGCCGTACTTGTTCTCCAGCTCGAAGTAGGCGCCCTGACCGATCCGCCCCATGCCGAGGATGATCACCTCGGCATCGCCGAGCTCGATGGGCCTGTCCTCCGGGTGCAGGGTGGTGGCCTGCATGCCGCGCAGCCAGTTGCCGAGTCGATGGTAAATGCGCTCGCTCTGGCCGTTGAGGGGGGCCGAGATCATGAAGCTGGCTGCCAGCGCCAGAGAGAGCGCGACCAGCCACTCGTGGGAGATCCAGCCCGCCTTGGCGGCGATGGCCGCGACGATGAGACCGAACTCCGAGAAGTTGGTGAGCGCCAGGGTGGAGAGCAGGGCGGTACGCACCCGCAGGTGGGCGCCGCTATAGACCAGGTAGTAGAGCGCGCTTTTGAGCGGCAGGGCCAGCACCAGCGCCAGTGCCAGCAGCATGGTGTCGTGGGTCGGCAGGCCGTTGAGGCCGATGGTGAGAAAGAAGCAGATGAGAAACAGATCTTTGAGGTTAAAGAGTGACTTGGCCAGCCCCGCGGAGGCGGGGTGGGAGGCGATCAGCATGCCGATCACCAGCGCCCCCAGATCCGGTTTGAGCCCCACCACCTCGAAGCCGGCGGCCCCCACCACCAGCGCCAGGAAGATCCCGAACAGCACCTGCAACTCGCCGTGACCGGCCCGCTCCAGCAATTTCAGCAGCAAGGGGCGCAGCAGTGGCAGCCCCAGGATCCAGAGCGCCCAGATGCTGGGCCACTGACCGCTGGAGACCGCCAGGAAGGCCACCGCGAACAGGTCCTGCATCACCAGCACGCCGACGGCGAGACGGGCATAGAGGGCGTTCATGTCGCTGCGCTCCTCCAGCACCTTGACCGCAAACACGGTACTGGAAAAGGAGAGGGCAAAGCCCAGCAGCAGCGCCAGCCGCCAGTCAAGCGACAAGGCCAGCGCCAGCCCGAGCCCCTTGCACACCAGCAGCACCACGGTAAAGAGCAGGGTGGAGAGCAGCAGGTGCAAACTGGTGGTGCCCCAGACGTCGCGCCGCATCAGGATCTTGACGTTGAGCTTGAGGCCGATGGTGAACAGCAGCAGGGTGACGCCGAGATCGGCAATTTCGTTCAGGGCCGGGGTGTTCTGATAGCCCATGCCGTTGAGCAGAAAACCGGCCGCCAGAAAGCCCAGCAGGGGCGGCAGGCCGATGAGGTTGACCAGCATGCCGCAGCCAAAGGCCACGGCGATCATGACAGGTTCCATTGCGCGTCCTTCAGGGGTAACGAGGCCGGCCTGGGCCTTGCGCCAGGCCAGCCCGTCAGCCGGTAGGGATCAGACGATGTCGATATCCACCACTGAGTCGAAGATGTGGTTCGGCCTAAACGGCATGCGGTCGATGTCGGCCACCTTGCTCACCCCGGAGAGCACCAGCACCGTCTCGAGGCCGGCCTGGAAGCCCGCCAGAATGTCGGTGCGCAGGTTGTCGCCGATGATGATGGTGTCGTCGGAGTGTGCCTCCATCCGGTTGAGCGCCGCGCGGATGATCCAGGCGCTGGGCTTGCCGACGTAGAACGGCTTCTTGCCGGTCATCCGCTCGATGGGAGCGCACAGGGCGCCGCAGGCCGGGTGCATCATGGGGCCGTGGGTATCGGGGTTGGTGGCGATGAAACGGGCCCCCTGATCGACGAACTTGGCCCCCAGCTGCATCATGGTCCAGTTGTAGTTGCGGGTCTCGCCCACCACCACGAAGTCGGGGTCGATGTCGGTGATGGTGAAGCCGGCCTTGTAGAGCTCGTGGGTCAGTGCCCCTTCACCGATCACATAGGCCTTCTTGCCATCCTGGCGCTTGAGAAAGTCGGCGGTGCCCATGGCGGAGGTATAGAAGCACTCCTCTGGCACCTCGATCCCGGCGGAGCGGAAGCGGTTTTGCAGATCTTTCTGGGTCTGGGCCGGGTAGTTGGTCAGAAACAGCAGCTTGCTGCCCTGCTCCAGCAGGCGGTGGACGAAGCGGTCGGCACCGGGCACCAGATCGTTGTTGTGCAGGATGACGCCGTCGATGTCGCAGATGACGTTTTTCTTCATGGGGACTCCTTGTGTAGGCGCAAGAGGCGGCGGAAAGTTGCGCCAACTCTCAAGATCTTCAAATAGTTATGTTGTTTTTGTGACGCCATTATAAGTCTGTTTGATGACAAGTCTCCCCCATAAACAGAGATAGGTGCACAATGAACGACAGAGGGGAGGGATCCGCTCTGCCACTGGCTGGTCCCGCTGTCTGTGAACCGATGGAGCCGTCATCATGGATAACTTTATTGCCGGTCTGCCCAAGCTGGAGCTGCACCTCCATATCGAAGGCTCGCTCGAGCCGGAACTGATGTTTGCCCTGGGCCAGCGCAACGGCGTGGCCCTGCCCTGGCCCGACGTGGCCAGCGTGCGCGCCGCCTACGAGTTCGACTGTCTGCAATCCTTCCTCGATCTCTACTACCTGGGGGCCAGCGTGCTCATCACCGAGCAGGATTTCTTCGACCTCACCTGGGCCTATCTGGAACGCTGCGCCGCCGACAAGGTGGTGCACGTGGAGATCTTCTTCGACCCCCAGACCCACACCGCCCGCGGCGTGCCCTTCGCCACCGTGCTGGGCGGCATCGAGCGGGCGTTGCAGACCGGAGAGCGGGAGTTTGGCATCAGCTGGCGGCTTATCATGAGCTTCTTGCGCCACCTGAGCGAGGAGGATGCCTTTGCCACGTTGGCGCAGGCTACTCCCTTCCTGTCGCGCATTCACGGCATCGGGCTCGACTCGGGGGAGCGGGGCAACCCGCCCAGCAAGTTTGCCAGGGTCTTTGCCCGCTGCCGCGAGCTGGGGTTGCCGGTGGTGGCCCACGCCGGCGAAGAGGGGCCGGCGGACTACATCTGGCAGGCCATCCGGGGGCTTGAGGTGCGGCGCATCGATCACGGGGTACGCTGCGTCGACGATCCCGATCTGCTGCGCTATCTGGCCGATACCCGGCTGCCACTCACCGTCTGCCCCCTCTCCAACACCCGCCTCAAGGTGTTTGACAAGATGGCCCACCACAACGTGCTGGCGCTGCTGGAGCAGGGGCTGTGCGTCACCATCAACTCCGACGATCCCGCCTATTTTGGCGGCTACATGAATGCCAACTTCCACGCCCTGGCCCATGAGCTGGGGGCCAGCATGAACCAGCTCTGCCGCTTGTCACTGAACGCGGTAGAGGCGAGCTGGCTGAGCCTGGCCGACAAGGCGCGGCTGACTCGGGAGATCAGAAGCTACGCCGCCTGCTACGGGGTCAGCCTCCATTAGCCTGCGGCGCCGGCAAGCATGACAGGCATAACGAGACGCGCCCACCAGTGATGGTGGGCGCGTCTCGTTATGCCGGGGCGGGTGTGACTCAGACCGTGTGGGGCTGAGGGGCCGCCTGATAGGCCGGGTAGTCAATCAAGCCCTTTTCGCCGCCGCCGAACAGGGTGGCCGGATCGTGAGGGGCCAGCGGATAACCGTGGCGCAGCCGCTCGGGCAGGTCGGGGTTGGCCACGAAGGGGCGACCGAAGCCTATCATGTCGGCCCAGCCCGCCTCGAGCGCCGCCCGGGCACGCTCGCCATCATATTTGCCGGCATAGATGAGGGTGTTGGGGAAGGCGTCGCGCAGCCCCTGCTTGAAGCCTTCCGCCATCAGCGGGGCATCGTCCCAGTCCGCCTCGGCGATGTGCAGGTAGACCACGTCGAGCCGGCCCAGCAGGCGGGCGGCGGCCAGGTAGGTCTCTTGCGGGTTGGCATCCACGGTGCCGTTGAGGGTGGTGAGTGGCGCAAGGCGCACCCCGACCCGGTCGGCCCCGATCTCGCTGCAGACTGCCTCGGTCACCTCTTTGAGGAAACGCAGCCGGTTCTCCAGCGAACCGCCGTAGCCGTCGGTGCGGGTATTGGACTCGGAGTCGAGGAACTGGTTGATGAGGTAGCCGTTGGCGGCGTGCAGCTCGATGCCGTCAAAACCGGCCAGCATGGCGTTGCGAGCCGCCTGACGGAACTGCCCCACTACCGCGTCGATATCGGCCTGGGTCATGGCGCGCGGGGTGACGGTCTCGACGAACCCGGGGGCATCGCTGCCATTGTCGACGAACACCCGCACCCCTTTCGCCTGAATGGCGGAGGAGGAGATGGGCTGGGCACCGCCGAGGTTGTCAGGG
The DNA here is from genome assembly GCF_027706125.1 of Aeromonas sp. Y318-1. NCBI lineage: Bacteria > Pseudomonadati > Pseudomonadota > Gammaproteobacteria > Aeromonadales > Aeromonadaceae > Aeromonas > Aeromonas sp. Y318-1. The sequence continues at coordinate 114,129 of NZ_JAPDCM010000002.1, read as the reverse complement.
TGAGTGACCCGGCCCACGTGCCAGAGCTGGGCGAACATGGTGCCGCCCTTGGCGTGGACGGCGTCGGTCACCTGCTTCCAGCCGGCCACCTGTTCGGCGCTGTGGATCCCCGGCGTCCAGGCGTAGCCCTTGCCCATGGGGTCAATCTGGGTGCCTTCACTGATGATGAGGCCGGCCTCGGCGCGCTGGGCGTAATAGGTGGCCATCATGGCATTGGCCACGTCACCGGGCTGGCTGGCGCGGGAGCGGGTCATGGGGGGCATGACGATGCGATTGTTGAGGTGCAGCTGGCCGAGACGCAGGGGGCAGAACAGGTGATCGTGGTGCATGGTGAATTCCTCATGGTGATGATGGGCTCACTCTAGTGCCGGCATCCCTTGCGAAAAAGAGGGGTAATTGCACAAAAGAATTGCGCTGATGACAGCAATGGTGAAAAGAGGGAGTGGCAGGGGGAGGCGCCTGAATAAAAAAAGGGGGCCCGCAAGGCCCCCTTTTTCAGCATGGTTCACGCAATGGCGTCAGGCCTCCAGCGGCATGACGCGCACCCGCTCGATGCGCCGCTCGCTCACCTCGACCACCTCGAAGCCGAGCTGCTGCAGTTGCAGCTGCTGGCCCGGGGCGGGCAGGGTGCCGAAGTGGGAGAGCAGCATGCCGGCCAGGGTCACGTACTCGTCGCTCTCGCTCACCAGCCCTTCGTGTTCCAGCACCTGTTCCACGTGGTGGATGTTGGTGCTGCCGTTGATGAGCCAGCCTTCTCCATCGCGGACGATGTCCGGCGTTTCGTCTTCATCGGGCAGCTCGCCGACGATGGCCTCCAGCAGGTCGTGGGTGGTCACCAGGCCCTGGATCACGCCGAACTCGTCGGCCACCAGGATGAGGCTGCCCTTGGCCTGGCGCAGCTCTGCCAGCAGCTTAATCACGTTGATGGTCTGCGGCACTATGATGGGGTCGTTCTGCTTGGCCAGCTCGCTCAAGGATTGCCCTTCATTGAGGGCAAACAGCAGATCGCGTGCCTTGACCACCCCGATCACCTCGTCCAGATCGCCGTCACAGACCGGGAACAGGCTGTGGGGCTCCTGCTGCAGCAGGGCGCGGATCTCGTCGTTGGAGTCGTTGACGTCGATCCAGGCCATCTCGGAGCGCGGGGTCATGATGGTGCGGATGGAGCGTTCGGCCAGCGACAGCACCCCGGTCACCATGTAGCGCTCCTCCTCGCCAAAGCTCACCGGCTCGGCGGCGGGGGCGTCCAGATCGTCGTCCGGTCGGTCCTGATACGCCTTGCTGCCCATCAGTTTGAAAATGGCGGCGGTGGTGCGCTCGCGCAGGGGCTGCTTGGCTTCGTGGCGCTCGGCACTGCGCTGGGAGAGCTGGTTGAAGAATTCGATCAGCACCGAGAAGCCGATGGCCGCGTAGAGATAACCCTTCGGAATATGGAAGCCAAACCCTTCCGCCACCAGGCTAAAACCGATCATCAGCAGGAAGCTCAGACAGAGCACCACCACTGTGGGGTGGGCGTTGACGAAGCGGGTCAGCGGCTTGGAGGCGAGCACCATCACCAGCATGGCGATGGTGACGGCCGCCATCATGACGCCCAGGTGTTCCACCATGCCGACGGCGGTGATGATGGAGTCCAGCGAGAAGATGGCATCCAGCACCAGGATCTGGGTGATCACCACGCCGAAGCTGGCGTAGACGCCGACCGGCCCGTCTTCGGGCGGCTTGGCTTCCAGCCGCTCATGCAGCTCGGAGGTGGCCTTGAACAGCAGGAACAGGCCGCCCCCCATCAGGATCAGGTCCCGGCCGGAGAAGGGGTGATCCCACAGATGCAAAATGGGGGTGGTCAGGGTGACCAGCCAGGACATCACGCTCAAGAGCCCCAGGCGCATCAGCAGGGCCAGCGACAGGCCGATGACGCGGGCCTTGTCCCGCTGGGCGGGGGGCAGCTTTTTCACCAGGATGGCGATGAAGACCAGGTTGTCGATCCCGAGCACGATTTCCAGGACGATCAGAGTAAACAGACCGATCCAGATGTGGGGATCCAGCAGCAATTCCATGTAGTGACCTCAATAAAAAACAGACAGAGCAGAGAGTGAGCACTGCGTACGATGGCCGCAGTGACAGCAAGGCAATGGCGTTATTCAGAGGCGCTGATTAAGCAGATAAAGATAGGCTTTGACGGGAAGAAACGAAGGGCAACTTCGGGGATTGTCCATGATGGGCAATAAAACCTCGGGTTAAAAGTGAGCCCTGATGATAACGGGAATCCCGTATTTGGCAAGAGGGGGCGGGCAGCACCGGGGGAGGCGCGCTCGCCCAGCGGGGCGACAGGAGCGGGCGGAGCTTGCCAGGCAAGCCCCGCCGTGCGGCTTACAGCCAGCGTTTCTCGCGGGTGAAGCAGACCGACAGCCAGGCGTCCCCCAGGGTATCGCCGAGGCGGGACCAGAGTTCCTGGCGCAGGGCATCCTGGCGCTCGACGGGCCACTCCTGGCCGGGGGCCACCAGAATGTTGAGTTCGAGATCGAAGCGGCGGCCGCTTTTCGCCAGATGGCTGTAGCACTCGAAGCCATGGCGCAGGCGCAGGGCCTCGACTTCGCTGGCCACCAGCCGGGAGACATCCCCCTTGGGGGCGATCTTCAGCACTTCCCGCAGGTTGCGACCGAGCACCTTGATGGGGATGAGGGTGGCGCACAGGGCCAGCAGCGAGACCAGCACCGGGTCTATGTAGCGGTTGTAGTGGCCGTAGCCGATGGCATCGAGGCCGATGGCGACCACGAAGCCGATGAGCAGGGTGGTGCTGAGCAGGGTGTCGACCAGCCACTCCTTGGAGTCGACTCGCACCAGCTCGGAGTTGACCCGCTCGGCCACGTCGGCCTCGACCCGGTAGATGATGCCGCAGAAGAAGGTGGAGACGACGGCATAGATGAGGGCGTGGCCGAGATCGATCTCCCGTCCGCCCGCCAGCAGGGTGGTGAGGCCGTTGTAGAGTGCCGCCAGACAGAGCAGCAGAATGATGGTGCCGTTGATGACGTTGGCGATGGGCTCGAAGTGGGCGTAGCCGTATTGAAAGCGGGCGTCGGAGGGACGGGTAACCAGGTAGGCGGTGATGAGCCCCAGCCCCGTCATGCCCATGCTGAACAGGGTGAAGATGCCGTCCAGCATGATGGCGTTGGAACCGACGAACAGGCCATAGCCGATCCCGAAAATGGCAAAGGTGATGCAACCAAACAGCGACAGGGTCAGCGCCTGTTTTTCGGTGCGGATCAGCGTACTGATAACATGGCTGTAATGAGCCATAAAAGTCCTCCTTTCAAATGGTGAAGATTGCGCGCGCAAGCGGTTTTCTAGCTGATATACTGCCCGCTCACATGTGAGCGGACTGGTTCGGGGGCCCGCGAAGAGGCTGGCCCGAACGGTCGTTGTCGCCGGAGTTCCGGCATCAAGCAAAGGAAGGGAACAAGGATTCATGATCCCGAGACTCGATTACCAGGACAGTTTGTCACCTACAACCCTGCAGTTTCTTGAGTTGCTGGCGCGATCAGCATTTCGTGGTGATATCGAAAAGTCTTATGCAAGCCGGTTGGCGATGGCGACGGATAACAGCGTCTATCAGGTAGTACCTCAGGCGGTTCTCTATCCGCGCAATGCGGACGATATTGCGGTGATGCTCAAGCTGGCCCAGGGGCCCGAGTATGCAACCTTGAGTTTCTTCCCTCGCGGCGGCGGTACCGGCACCAATGGTCAATCCTTGGGCGGCGGCATTATCGTCGATCTCTCGCGCCATATGAACCAGATCATGGAAATTAATCTGGAAGAGGGTTGGGTGCGGGCCCAGGCCGGGGTGGTTAAAGATCAGCTCAACGCCTATTTGAAGCCCCACGGCTACTTCTTCTCGCCGGATCTCTCCACTTCCAACCGCGCTACTCTGGGCGGCATGGTCAACACCGACGCCTCGGGACAGGGGTCGCTGGTGTACGGCAAGACCTCGGATCATGTGCTGGGCCTCAAGGCCGTGCTGGAAAACGGCGATCTCATGGCCACCGAGCCGGTGACCGGTCAGCGTCTGGCGGACAAGCTGGCGCTGGATAACCGTGAAGGGGAGATCTATCGCACCCTCTATCGCATCGGCCGTGAGCGGCGCGCCGACATCGAAGCCACCTTCCCCAAGCTCAACCGCTTTCTGACCGGTTACGATCTCAAGCACCTCTATCAGCCCGATACCGACACTCTGGATGTCAGCCGGGTGCTGTGCGGCTCGGAAGGCTCCTTGGGCTTTATCACCGAAGCCCGGCTCAACATCACCCCCATTCCGCGCTACCGCACCCTGGTCAACATCAAGTACGACAGCTTCCCGTCGGCCCTGCGCAATGCCCCCTTTATGGTGGAGGCCCATGCGCTGTCGGTGGAGACGGTGGACTCCCGGGTGCTGGGACTGGCCCGCGCCGACATCATCTGGCACTCGGTCAAAGAGTTCATTCAGGAGGTGCCGGGCAAGGATCTGCAGGGGCTCAACATCGTCGAGTTTGCCGATACCGACGAGAATGAGCACAAGGCCAAGGTGGCCGAGCTGTGTCGGCGCATCGACGCCCTGCTGGCCAAGGGGGAGGCGGGGATCATCGGCTATCAGGTGTGCAACCACCTGGCCAGCATCGAGACCATCTACGCCATGCGCAAGAAGTCGGTGGGGCTGCTCGGCAACGCCGAAGGGCGCAAGAAGCCGGTGGCCTTCACCGAAGACACCGCCGTGCCGCCGGAGTCGCTGGCGGACTTCATCATGGAGTTTCGTGCCCTGCTGGATGGCCATGGCCTTGACTACGGCATGTTCGGCCACGTCGACGCCGGGGTGCTGCACGTGCGCCCGGCGCTGGACTTGTGCGACCCCGAGCAGGAGGTGTTGCTGCGGCGCATCTCCGATCAGGTGGTGGCACTCACCGCCAAATACGGCGGCCTGATGTGGGGCGAGCACGGCAAGGGTTTTCGCTCCGAATACAGCCCCGCCTTCTTCGGCGAGCTGTGGGAGGAGCTGCAACGGGTCAAGGGGGCGTTCGACCCCGCCAACCGCATCAACCCGGGCAAGATCTGCATGCCTTATGGCAGCGGCGCCGAGCTGGTGTCGGTGGACGGGCCCAAGCGCGGCAAGTTTGACCGCCAGATCCCGCTGGCGGTGCGCACCAGCTATACCCGGGCGCTCGATTGCAACGGCAATGGTCTCTGTTTCACCTTCGAGACCGACTCCCCCATGTGCCCCTCGGTCAAGATCAGCCGCGATCGCCGCCACTCCCCCAAGGGGCGGGCCGGCCTGATGCGCGAATGGCTGCGCCAACTGGCACAGCAGGGCTTCGATCCGCTGAGTGAGGAGGTGGCCCTGCAAAGCGGCGGTCTGCGCTTCAAGCAGATTGTCGACAAGTTTCGCAACACAGTGGCCCGCGCCCGTGGCGAGTATGACTTCTCCCACGAGGTGATGGAGGCGATGGAGGGGTGCCTGGCGTGTAAAGCCTGCACCAGCCAGTGCCCCATCAAGGTGGATGTGCCCACCTTCCGCGCCCGCTTCATGCAGCTCTATCACAGCCGCTATCTGCGCGGCCCCAAGGATTACTTCGTCGGCACGGTGGAGAGCTACGCCCCCCTGCTGGCCAAGGCGCCGAAACTGGTCAACTTCTTCCTCGAGAAGGAGTGGGCCCAGAAGGCGACCGAGAAGAGCATCGGCATGGTGGACGTGCCGCTATTGAGCGTGCCGACCCTGGCCGAGGAGCTGCGCGACCATCGCGCCCGCTATTTCGACCTGCCGGGCCTGGAGGCCATGAGCCCCGAGCAGCGTCAAAAAGTGGTGCTCATCGTGCAGGATCCTTTCACCAGCTACTACGACGCCCCCGTGGTGCGTGATCTGGTGAAACTCGCCAGCAAGCTCGGCCTGCAGCCCTATCTGCTGCCGTTCAAGCCCAACGGCAAGCCCCAGCACGTGAAGGGTTTCCTGCGCGCCTTCGCCCGTACTGCCGCCAGCAGCGCCCAGTTCCTCAACAAGGTGGCGGCGCTCGGCATTCCCATGGTGGGGGTCGATCCCTCTCTGGTGCTCTGCTATCGGGACGAATACGTGAAGGCGCTCGGCCCCGCCCGCGGTGACTTCCAGGTGCTGCTGCCCCAGGAGTGGCTGCTCTCCTTGCCGGCCGAGGCGCTGCCGGTGCGGGAGGCGGACGCCGGCGCCGCGCCCTGGTATCTGTTCGCCCACTGCACCGAGAAGACTGCCAAGCCCTCCACCCACGGTGACTGGAGTGCCCTGTTCCGCCGCTTCGGTGCCACCCTGCAACCGGTGTCGGTGGGCTGCTGCGGCATGGCCGGCACCTATGGCCACGATGCCAAACAGGTGGATAACTCCAAGGGGATTTATGGTCTGAGCTGGGCCGAGCCCCTGGCTCGCCTGCCGCAAGCCCGTTGTCTGGCCACCGGATATTCGTGCCGCAGCCAGGTGAAGCGGATGGAGGGGGAGAAGCTCAAACACCCGCTGCAGGCCCTGCTGGAACTGCTCTGATGCTGACGCTCCCCAAGCGGTTTCGGGTGCCGCAAGCCTATCGGCACCCGCACTTCCTGCTGCTGCCGGTCAATCCAACCCAGGCGGTGGTGGAGTTCGTCGCCATGCTGCGCGAGCGCGAGCAGCTTCATCAGCTGTTTCGCCCGGACGACGTGTGGCCCTCCGCCAATTTCAGCCTGAGCCAGCACGAGGCCGATCTGGAGTGGCAGCACTCCGAGTTTCTGGCCAAACGCTCCTTTGCCTATGGCCTCTGGAGCCCGGCGCGGGAGCCCGAGTTCTGGGGCGGGGTTTACCTCTACCCCTCGGTGTTGCCGGAGGTGGCGGTGGAGCTCTTCTTCTGGAAGGTGGCCGAGGCGCCGCTCACTGATGCCGAACTGGAGGCCGAATTGCGCGCCTGGCTTGGCAAGGTATGGCAGTGGCCTGAGCCGCGCCTGCCGGGGCGCGACCAGACCTGGGCCGAGTGGCCAGGGGTGACCTATCCCTGGTGAGAGTCAACCTCGATGCAAGATGCCCCGGCGTGGGCATCTTTTTTTTTGGTCCTTTTTCGCCGACACTGCTGGTTTGCCGCTACGGCGCAGCGATAACCTGTTGATCACGCAAGGAGTCCGCTCACCATGAGTCAAGAAAGCAGCCCTATCTGGCGCAAACCCATGAGCCTTGAAGGGCTCAACGCCAGCTCTCGCAACACCCTGATGGCCCACCTCGACATCATGTACAGCGCCTTTGGTCCTGACTGGCTGGAGGCCACCATGCCGGTGGATCACCGTACCCATCAGCCGCTCGGCATGCTGCACGGCGGCGCCTCCGTGGTGCTGGCGGAGACGCTGGGTTCCTTGGCGGCCAACATGGCGGTCGGGCCCGACAGTTACTGCGTGGGGCTGGAGGTCAATGCCAACCACCTGAGGGCCAAGCGGGAAGGGGTGGTGACGGGGCGCTGCACGCCACTGCATCTGGGGGCAACGACTCAGGTGTGGCAGATAGAGATTCGCGATGAACGTGGTCGTTTATTGTGCACCAGCCGGTTGACCATGGCGGTGCTCAAACACAAGCGGGACAAGGACTCTGGCGAAGCGTGATCTGCAATAACGCACCATGACTGAAAAATAAGCAAGCCATAGTCGCAAGATCCCTCTATAATTGCCAACGTCTTGAGAGGCTTATCACATTTTTCAAGACAGCAGAACAAAGTGGCGCTATAATCGCCGCCTTTTTGCTATTCCGCGGTGTTAGCCGCCTGCCTTAATCTGGAAGAATCTATGTCTGATACCGAACAACTGCCCCTTTTTAGTGAGCTTGGACTGGCCGCGCCTGTACTGAAAGCGCTGCAGGACGTGGGCTATGAGCGCCCGTCCCCCATCCAGGCCGCAGCAATTCCCCACCTGATGGCGGGCCACGATCTGCTGGGGCAGGCGCAAACCGGTACAGGGAAGACCGCTGCTTTTGCCTTGCCTCTGTTGTCTCGTCTGGAAGCTGGTAACCGCAACACCCAGATCCTGGTGCTGGCACCGACTCGTGAACTGGCCCTGCAGGTGGCTGAAGCGTGCCAACGCTATGCCCACCACATGCCTGATTTCCACGTGCTGCCCATCTATGGCGGCGCCTCCTACGAAACCCAGACCCGCGCCCTGCGCCGCGGTGCTCAGGTTGTCGTGGGTACCCCGGGCCGCGTGATGGACCTGATCCGTCGCAAGAACCTGGACCTCTCCGGCCTGAAAGCCCTGGTGCTGGACGAAGCGGACGAGATGCTGCGCATGGGCTTCATCGACGACGTGGACTGGATCATGGAACAGTGCCCGGCCGGTCGTCAGGTTGCCCTGTTCTCCGCCACCATGCCGGAGCAGATCCGTCGTGTGGCCCAGAAGCACCTGAAGCAGCCCAAAGAGATCAAGATCGCTTCCAAGACTGCGACCGCTACCACCATCCGCCAGCGTTACTGGCAGGTGACCGGTCTGCACAAGCTGGACGCCATGACCCGTCTGCTGGAAGTCGAGCCCTACGAAGCCCTGCTGGTATTCGTACGCACCAAGAACGCCGCCGAAGAACTGGCTGGCAAGCTGGCCGCCCGTGGTCACGCCTGTGAAGCGCTGCACGGTGACATCCCGCAGAAGCTGCGTGAGCGTACCGTCGACAAGCTGCGCCAAGGCCAGCTGGACATCCTGATCGCCACCGACGTGGTTGCCCGTGGTCTGGACGTTGAGCGCATCACCCACGTGGTGAACTACGACATCCCCTACGACACCGAATCCTACGTTCACCGTATCGGCCGTACCGGCCGTGCCGGTCGCAAGGGTGAGGCCATCCTGTTCGTGGCACCGCGCGAGCGTCGCATGCTGCGCGCCATCGAGCACGCAACCCGTCAGGCCATCGAGCCGATGAAGATGCCGAGCACCGAGGACATCAACCAGCACCGTCTGGCCAAGTTCAAGGAACGCATCCGCGAAACCATGATGGGCGAAGAGCTCGAGATCTACGTGAACCTGGTGAACGAGCTGATCGAAGAAGACTCTGCCGATCCGCTGGAGCTGGCTGCTGCACTGGCCAAGCTGGTACAGGGCGACCAACCGCTGCTGCTGGATGACTCCATTCCGGATCCGGTGTTCAACGCCGGCAACGATCGCGGTGGTTTCGAGCGTCGTGACTTCAACGACCGTGGTGGCCGTGATTTCGCTGACCGTGGCGATCGCCCGGCTCGTCGCATGCCGTCCCTGGAGCCGCGTCCGCTCAAGGACAACCCGGACGTGGAGATGGAGCGCTACCGCGTCGACGTGGGTGCCCATCACGGCGTCAAGCCGGGCCAGATCGTGGGTGCCATCGCCAACGAAGCGAACATCGAGAGCCGTTTCATCGGCAACATCGACATCGCCGATGACTTCTCCACCGTCGATCTGCCCAAGGGCATGAGCGCCGAAGTGCTGGAAGTGATCAAGAAGGCCCGTGTCTGCCAGCGTCCGCTGCAGATCAGCCGCTACACCGAAGTGCCGGCCGGCAGCAACACTGCTCCCCGTCCGCCCCGTGGTGATCGTCCGTTCCGTGGCGACCGTCCTTTCAACAAGGATCGCCGTCCGCAGGGTGACCGTCCCTTCAACAAGGATCGCCGTGAAGGCGGTTTCGACAAGGGTCGCAAATTCGGTGGCAAGCGCCGCGACAGCTAAACCCTGACTGCTAGCTAAAAAGGCCGCTCATCGAGCGGCCTTTTTGTTGCCCGTCGTTCACCCAGGCGACGCCGCAGCGCCGCATGGGGGGATGTGGACGGGTAAGTTTATGGCACACCGTGGATATCGCAGGTGAGTTGCCTGACATCGCCCTGGTAGTGTGGGGATGGGGCAGGGAAGAGACGGGTAAACGCAGGTTAGCGGGGGGCTGCGAACCGCGTCTCTGCATAAAAGGGAAGGGGGCAGCAGCAAGAGCAGGCTGAGAGGGGCGCCCGGGCTGGTTTGTGCGGACCTATGCCATCGCGATGAAGGCAGCAAAAAGGCGACCCTGGGGTCGCCTTTTATGTTGATGCATCTTGGGGGGATTAGAGCACCATGGCGGCAATCCAGCCGAAGATGATGAGCGGGATGTTGTAGTGGATGAAGGTGGGCACCACGCTGTCCCAGATATGGTCATGCTGGCCGTCGGCGTTGAGGCCCGAGGTGGGGCCCAGGGTCGAGTCGGAGGCGGGGGAGCCCGCATCCCCCAGGGCGCCGGCGGTGCCCACCAGAGAGATGGTCGCCAGGGGGGAGAAGCCGAGGTGCAGGCACAGCGGCACATAGATGGTGGCGATGATGGGCACGGTGGAGAAGGAGGAGCCGATCCCCATGGTGATGAGCAGACCCACCAGCAGCATCAGGAAGGCGGCCAGCCCCTTGTGGCCGGCCATCATGCCGGAGACGGCCTGGACCAGGCTCTCCACCCCGTGGGTCTCTTTCATCACGGCAGCGAAGCCGGCGGCGGAGATCATGATGAAGCCGATGAGGGACATCATGCGCACCCCCTGGGTGAAGGCATCCTGGCTCTCGCGGAACTTGATGACGCCGCCACAGGTAAAGATGACGAAGCCGGCCAGCGCCCCCAGCACGATGCTGTTGGTCATCAGCTGCAGCCCCAGCGCCACGGCGATGGCCAGCAGGGCGACCCAGATGTGGTTGAGGTTGAGATCGACCGTCTCCGGCTCGGCGGCCAGGATCTTCTCCAGATCATACTGGCGCGGCTTGCGGTAGCTGAAGAAGACGGCGATCAGCAGGCCGACGAACATGCCCAGCACCGGAATGGCCATCGCCAGCGGCAGCTGGCTGTGTTCGACCGGCACGCCGTTGTCGATCAGGTTCTTGGCCAGGATGTTGTTGAGGAAGATGCCGCCAAAGCCCACCGGCAGCAGCATATAGGTGGCGGTCAGGCCAAAGGTGATGACGCAGGCCACCTGACGGCGGTCGATCTGCATCTGGGCCATGACGTGCAACAGCGGCGGGATCAGGATGGGAATGAAGGCGATATGGACCGGGATCAGGTTCTGGGAGGAGATGGAGACCCCCAGCACCGAGCTGAGCAGCAGGGCCTTGACCCAGAGGATGCGCGAGCTGCTGGCATCCTTGCCGAGTTGGCTGATCACCTTGCGCGCCAGCAGATCCGTGATGCCGGAGCGGGAGATGGCGACTGCGAAGGCCCCCAGCATGGCGTAGGAGAGGGCGATCTCGGCGCCGCCACCCAGGCCACCGCTGAAGGTGCTGAGGGTCTGCTCGAGGGAGAGACCGCCGATCAGGCCGCCGACGATGGCGCCGATGGCGAGAGAGACCACCACATTGATCCGCAGCAGGCTGAGCACCAGCATCAGCGCCACCGCGATAACAACAGGATTCATTTGCTTTCCTTATAGTTTGTGTTGCTGTCTGTCGTGTGAAAGGCAGTTAGTTTGCGAAAAATGTGACAAATGTCGAGTAAAAAATCAGGTGAATGGCCTATCTACAGCATTCCCGGCGGTTCAACCCAGGTGAAGAGTCGAGAGAGATAAAAAACGGTGCTGGATGGGCCTTTTTTCGACATTCTGGTCAAACCAGATGGCGCAAGAAAAGAGGCTGCCGTGGCAGCCTCTTGGGAAGGGGGCGTCGTTACTCGCTGGCGTCGTCGGCCACCTCGTCCGGGTGGGCCGGGGGCCAGCCACCCAGGCTCTTCCAGCGGTTGACGATATGACAGAACAGCTCGGTGGTGCGCTCGGTGTCGTAGAGGGCGGAGTGCGCCTCTTTATTGTCAAACGGAATGCGCGCGCTCTGGCACGCCTTGGCCAGCACCGTCTGGCCCAGCGCCAGGCCGGAGAGGGCGGCGGTGTCGAAGGTGGCAAACGGATGGAATGGATTGCGCTTGAGGCCGGCCCGCTCGGCGGCGGCCATGACGAAGCCGTGATCGAAGGTGGCGTTGTGGGCCACTATGATGGCGCGGCCGCAATCCTGCTCCTTCATCCCCTTGCGGATGCCCTTGAAGATCTCGGTCAGCGCCTCTTTCTCGCTGACGGCGCCGCGCAGCGGATTGAAGGGATCGATGCCGGTGAACTCCAGCGCCGCTTTTTCCAGATTGGCTCCTTCGAACGGCTCGACATGAAAATGGAAGATCTGGTCGGGCACGAGCCAGCCCTGCTCGTCCATCTTGAGGGTATAGGCGGCGATTTCCAGCAAGGCGTCGGTTCTGGCATTGAACCCGGCGGTTTCAACATCGATGACGACGGGGTAAAAGCCACGAAAACGGCCCTTGAGGGTGTGAACAGCGTCGGTCATGGTATCTCGGTCGGCGTGAAATGAGGCGGCATTATGGCAAAAAAGCCGGCCTTTGTCCCTCATCGGCCGCCATCGGTACGGTGGCCGATTCTATTATCGACACGCGGGCTTATAATTGACCACTTCAACAATGGAATGGGGAGCAACGATGAAGAAGCTGGGATTGGCGCACAAGATGTTGCTGGTGGTCTGCCTGCCACTGCTGGCCTTGCTGTTTTTCTCCGGCCGATACGTCTATGAGCGTTATCGGGTCGAGCAGGAGATGAGTCAGGCTCAGGCCGCACTGGCGGTGGTACGGGAAGCTGCGCAGTTGGCCCACGAGCTGCAAAAGGAGCGTGGCATGTCGGCCGGCTTCCTGGGGGCCGGTGGCAACAAGTTCCGCGATGCCCTGCCGGCGCAGCGCAAGCAGGTCGATACCCTGCTGCAGCGCTTTCGTGAGGATCCCGCCCTGCTGGCGCTCAAAGAGGTGCAGCAGGAGCTGGCCGGGCTCACCGCCATGCGCGAGCGGGTCAGTGCGCTGGGGGTCGAGGTGGCGGAGCAGGTCAGCTTCTATACCCGGATGATCACTCAGTTGCTAGCGGTGGTGGATCAGATCAGCATCAATAGCCGGGATGCCACCATAGCGCTGCAGACCAATGCCTATGCCGCCTTCTTGCAGAGCAAGGAGAGAATGGGGCTGGAGCGGGCAACCTTGAGCAACGTGTTCGGCCGCGACAGCTTCACGCCGGCGCTGTTGCAGCAGTTCATCTCCCTGTTGGCGGCCCAGAATACCTATCTTGAGCGTTTTCAGGCGGTGGCGAGCCCCTCCCAGCGCCAGCTGCTGGCCGACAGCCTGGCCTCGCCGGTGGTGAGCAAGGTGGCCGCCATGGAGAAGCTGGCGCTGGACAAGGCGGCCAGCGGCGGCTTCGGGGTAGATGCCGAGGCCTGGTTTGCCCTGAGCACCGACAAGATCAGCCTGCTCAAGGAGAGCGAAGACCGCCTCTATCAGCAGCTGTCCGAGCGGGTGGATCAGATGCGGGCGAAGAGTGCCAGCGACTTCTGGTGGGCCGCGACCGGGGTCCTGTTGTGCGTGCTGCTCACCAGTTTTGTCTGCTGGCGGGTGGTGCGGGATCTGCATCTGGGCTTCATGGCCCTGCACCATACCTTCAAGCGGCTGGTGCAGGAGAACGATCTGACGGTGCGGGTCAACTGGCGATCAGGTGACGAACTGGGGGCATTGTCGCGGGATCTGAACCACTTCCTCGAACATCTGGAGGGGCTGATGTTGGCGGTGCGCCGCTCCTGCGAGGTGTTGGCCCGCAGCGCCGCCGCCTCGGCCAACGTCATTGCCGAAGTCAACGCCGGGGTGGCCAAGGGGTTTGGCCAGGTGGATCTGGTGGCGACGGCCGCCACCGAGATGGCCTCGACGGTGGCCGAGATCGCGCGCAACGCGACCCAGACCTCGCTGGCGACCCAGCAGGCCATCGGCCGGGCCCGGCAGGGTGACAAAGAGGTGGATCAGACCATCGATGCCATCCAGCAGGTCGCGGGCACCTTGAGTGATACCCAGCAGCTGGTGGACAGCCTGCATCAGGACACCGAATCGGTGGGCGAGGCGCTCAACCTCATCAAGCAGATCTCGGATCGCACCAACCTGCTGGCCCTCAACGCCGCCATCGAGGCAGCCCGTGCCGGCGAATCCGGCCGCGGTTTTGCGGTGGTGGCGGAAGAGGTGCGGGCGCTGGCGTCGCGCACCCAGCAGGCTGCCGACGACATAGAGCGGATGCTGGTGCGGCTGCGGCAGGGGGCCAATCAGGCGGTCACCGCCATGCACCTGGGGACCGAGCAGGCGGGGCTGAGCGTGACCGAGGCCAAGCGGGCGGGCAGCGAGCTGACCGACATCGTCAACGAGGTGCGCAAGGTGAGCGACATGACCGCCCAGGTGGCCACTGCCACCGAGGAGCAGCGCTATGTCACCGACGACATCCAGCACAACGTGATGACCATCCGCGAGGTGTACGAGGCGCATCGCCAGCACTCGGAAACCCTGCAGCAAAACAGCGCCGAGCTGGATCAGCTGGCGCGGGAGCTGGCGGGGCGCATCGCTCGCTTCAAACTGATGGACGCCGCCTCGACCCACTGATCGGTTTGCCCTAAAGCTTGTCCTGCCCCTGCCGATATCTAACCTGAGATCGTGTGGAGGGCAGGCAGTTGAACGCTTGGATGTTGGGGTTGGTCAGCATATCCGTGAGTATGCAGTTACAGGCGGGAGTCACCGAGTTCGGTGCCGGCCTGGATCAATCCGTCTGGCGCTTGACCTCCGACACCCAGGTGGAGTGCCGGCTCGAGCACCCCATCCCCAACTGGGGCACGGGGGCATTCGTCAGCCGTGCCGGCCGCAAGATCAATCTGGATTTCGAACTCAAGGGGCTGCGCCAGCAGGCCCAGACCCAGACGGTCAGCCTGGGCATCATGCCGCCGGTCTGGCGCCCCGGCATCGCCGGGCGTGAAGTGAGCCAGCTGCGCTTTTACCAGCAGTTTGACGGGCTGGTGGAGGGGCAGACCGCCTGGACCATGCTGGACGAGCTGGAAGGGGGGCGCATGCCGACCTTCCAGTACCGCGACTGGTATCGGCAGAATCGACCGGTGAGGGTCTCGCTCTCCTCGGTCAACTTCCGGGTCAAGTATCAGGCCTTCGTGGATTGCCTCAATGGCCTGCTGCCCTACAGTTTCAACGACATCGCCTTCAGCGTGCTCACCTATGACAAGAACAGTGACGAGCTGTCACTGGCCTCCAAGCGGCGGCTGGCGATGATCGGCGAGTATGTGAAGGTGGACAAGAGCATCGACGTGGTGGTGATCGACGCCTACAGCGACAGCTATGGCGGCCGCTGGCCGAACCAGAAGCTCTCCGAGAAACGGGCCGATGCCATCAAGAAGGTGTTTGTGGATCTGGGCATCGAACCCGGCAAGATTTCGGTGGAGGGGCACGGCGAGAAGCAGCACGTCGCCTCCAACGAAACCGAAGATGGTCGTGCCAAGAACCGGCGGGTGGTGATCAACATGGGCCGCAACGGCGCCATCTGAGGAAAACGAATCCATAAAAAAGAGCGCCTTGGCGCTCTTTTGGTTTTTCTGGGGATCAGGTTGGTTTAGACGCTGTCGCCGAGGCCGCTGCCGGCATCTTTCTTGGCGATCAGCTCAATCTTGTAACCGTCCGGATCTTCCACGAAGGCGATGACGGTGGTGCCGCCCTTGACCGGGCCCGGCTCGCGGGTGATCTTGGCACCGGCGGCGCGCAGCGCCTCGCAGGTGGCATAGATGTCGTCTGCTTCCAGCGCGATGTGACCGTAGGCTGAGCCCAGTTCGTACTCGCTGACACCCCAGTTGTAGGTGAGCTCGATCACCGCTTCATCTTTCTCGTCACCGTAGCCGACGAAGGCCAGGGTGTACTTGTATTCGCTGTTCTCGCTCTTGCGCAGCAGTTTCATCCCCAGCACTCGGGTATAGAAGTCGATGGAGCGTTGCAGATCGCCGACGCGCAACATGGTATGCAGGATTCTCATTGCTCAATTCTCCGGGTAGTGGTTCTTGTGGTATTGGTGCCGCCCAGGGGAGCGGATACCGGCGCTTGGCCTCAAGCCCGTGCTCGCCAGGAGCGGCACCATGGCTGCGCCGCTTGCGAGCCGGCAGCCGTGTTCAGCTCTCCGGGTAGACCTTTTCCTTGTACTCGCACAAGTCCTCGATGATACAGGAACCGCAGCGCGGTTTGCGAGCCAGACAGGTGTAGCGCCCGTGCAGGATCAGCCAGTGGTGCACGTCCAGCTTGAACTCGGCGGGAACCACCTTGAGCAGCTTCTCTTCCACTTGATCGACGTTCTTGCCCACCGCAAAGCCGGTGCGGTTGGAAACCCTGAAGATATGGGTATCGACGGCGATGGTGGGCCAGCCGAAGGCGGTGTTGAGCACCACGTTGGCGGTCTTGCGGCCGACCCCGGGCAGGGCTTCGAGGGCCTCGCGGTTCTCCGGCACTTCACCGCCGTGGCGTTCCAGCAGGATGGCGCAGGTCTTGATGACGTTCTCGGCCTTGGTGTTGAACAGGCCAATGGTTTTGATGTACTCCTTGACCCCGTCTACCCCCAGTTCCAGCATGGCCTGGGGGGTGTTGGCCACCGGGTAGAGCTTGTCGGTGGCCTTGTTGACGCTCACATCGGTGGCCTGGGCCGACAGCAGCACGGCGATCAGCAGCTCGAATGGCGTCTTGAAGTTGAGCTCGGTGGTGGGGTGGGGGTTGTCGTCCCGCAGTCGCTCCAGTATCTGCCTACGTTTCTGATTGTTCATGGCTCTCTCTTGGCTCAGAGCTGGGTCGCGCGGGCACCCGCGGCCGGCACGCTGCAGTGGGCCTTCTCGGCGCTCTGCTTGCGACCCATCCAGTCGTTGATGGCGTTCTTGCCGGCGATCATCAGGCCGAGGCCGATGAAGCCGCCAGGGGGCAGGATTGCCAGCAGCAGGCTGGCATCGGCGTGGAACAGCTCGATGCGCAATGACTTGGCCCACTCTCCCAGCAGCAGGTCGGCACCGTCGAACAGGGTGCCCATGCCGATGATCTCGCGCAGCCCACCCAGCACCAGCAGCACCAGAGTAAAGCCCAGCCCCATCATGAAGCCGTCGAGGGCCGCCAGCAGCGGCGGGTTCTTGGAGGCATACGCCTCGGCCCGGCCGATGATGACGCAGTTGGTGACGATGAGGGCGATGAAGATGCCGAGCGCCTGATAGAGGCCGTAGGTGTAGGCGTTCATCAGCAACTGCACGCTGGTCACCAGCGCCGCGATGATCATCACGTAGACCGGGATGCGGATATCCTTGGGCACCAGGTTGCGCACCAGCGAGATGGCGAGGTTGGAGCTGACCAGCACCGCCATGGTGGCAAGGCCGAGCCCCAGCGCATTGGTGAAGGTGGAGGAGACCGCCAGGGTGGGGCAGAGGCCCAGCACCTGTACCAGGGAGGGGTTGTTCTTCCACAGCCCCTGCAGCATCAGCTCCTTGAGCTCTTCGCGGCGACCATTGCTCTCGCTGAGCGGGCCCTGCCCGTCAATCACATCGACTTGTTCCATAGCTTGTGCTCCGGCGTTAGGGGGTGGCGTCACAGGCGGGGGCGTCGCGCAGCAACTCTGGGTGCTCCTGTTGCAGCAGCAACAGGTTCTTCACCGCCTTGACCACCGCCCGGGGGGTGATGGTGGCGCCGGTGAAGGCGTCGAACTCGCCGCCGTCTTTCTTCACGGCCCAGCTGGCCTCGTTGTCGTGGCTGAGAAACTTGCCGACGAAGCTGTTGATCCAGTCCGACTTCTTCAGCTCGATCTTGTCGCCAAGGCCGGGGGTTTCCTTGTGGGCCAACACCCGGACCGCGCTCACGGCGCCCTTGGCATCGGTGCCCACGATGAGGCGAATGGCCCCACTGTAGCCGTCGGAGGCGACGGTTTCCAGCGCGTAGCCAGTGATTTCACCCTGCTTGGTCGCGGTGTAGAGCGGCATGGCTTGATCGCTGCCCAGATAGCGTCGGCTCTGCACCAGCTTGCAGCTGGCGACCAGATCGTTGTCATAGCTCCCCTCCGGCAGCAGGGCGGAGAGGGTGCGCAGCTTTTCCAGCTGCTGCTGATGGGCGATCCGCCCCTGGGTCAGCTCGTTGGTCAGCACCACCACGGCGGTGCAGGCGAGGGCAAACAGGGCGAGAGTGACGCCGTTTTTGCGCATGCTCTTTAACATTGCATCATTCCTGAGGGTGAGGTGTGCGCGAGGATCATTTGCGACGGGCTCCGTAGACTTTCGGGCGTGTCAGGCTGTCGATCAGCGGTACGCACAGGTTGGCCAGCAGCACGGCAAAGGCGAAAGCATCCGGGTAGCCACCAAAGCGGCGGATGACATAGACCAGCACGCCGATGAGCACGCCATAGACCAGGCGGCCGCGCGGGGTGGTGCTGGCACTCACCGGATCGGTGGCGATGAAGAAGGCCCCCAGCATGGTGGCGCCGCTGAACAGGTGGAACATGGGGGTGGCGGTGGCGTCCGGGGTCATCAGATAACCCAGGGTGGCCGCCAGCAGCAAGGAGCCGAGGATGGCCCCCGGAATGCGCCAGTTGATCACCTTTTGCTGCAGCAGGAACAGGCCGCCCAGCAGGTAGCCGAGGTTGACCCAGCTCCAGCCGATGCCGCCCCAGCCTTCGAAGACGGTGTGGGTCATCACCTCGCCGGCGGTGAGGCCCTGAGTCAGCCCGGTTTTCAGGGTGTCGAGCGGCGTGGCCATGGTCAGCCCATCCACCCCCTGCTTGAGCTGCGCCATGCTGTAACCGTCGAGGCTGAAGCCGGTGAAGATCACCGAGGCCGCATCGCCAAAGCCGATGTCATAGGCGGCGATGCTGGAGGGCGGCAGCCAGCTGGTCATCTGCACCGGGAAGGAGACCAGCAGCAGCACATAGGCCACCATGGCGGGGTTGAACAGGTTTTGACCGAGCCCGCCATAGAGGTGTTTGGCGATGATGATGGCAAACGCCGTGCCCAGCACCAGCATCCACCAGGGCAGCAGCGGCGGCAGGGAGAGACCGATCAGCACGGCGGTCAGGGCCGCGCTGCCATCCAGCAGGGCCGGTTTGACAGGGCGTCCGCGCAAGCGCAGCACCAGCGCCTCCGAACCCAGCGCCGTGACCAGCGCCAGCAGGATCTGGATCAGGGTGCCCCAGCCAAAGAACCAGCTCTGCGCCAGAAAACCGGGCAGGCAGGCCAGGATCACCAGCAACATCAGGGTTTGGGTCTGTTTGCGGTTGTGGGCAAACGGCGCACTCGCGATATTGAACATGGATCAGTGGCTCTTGTCGGTCGATGGAGAAGGAGAGGCCTGGGCTGCTGCCTCGGCCGCCAGTTTGCGGGCCTTGGCACGGGCCACGGCGGCGGCAATGGCCGCTTTCTTGGGATCCGCATCGGCGGCTGGCTGCGGTGCATCGGCAGCCGGTGCAGCCACGGTGGTTGCCTCGGGTTTGGCTGTGGCCTCCTCGTCTTGCGCCTCTGCGGGCTTGGCAGTGGCCTCCTCACCTTGCGCCTGAGCGGCCTTCTTGGCCTTGGCACGGGCGATGGCGGCAGCAATGGCTGCCTTCTTGGGATCTGCGTCGGCGGTATCAGGCTGCGGCGCTGCAGCAGGGGCTGCCACGGCGGCCTCTTCACCTTCGGTCACGGCTGCATCCCCTTGCGCCTGAGCGGCCTTCTTGGCCTTGGCACGGGCCAGCGCCGCCGCAATGGCGGCTTTCTTGGCATCCTGCCCGTCTGCTGCCGGCGTATCGGCCTGGACCGAGCCGGGCTCGCTGGCGGCCGCCTTGGCAGCGCGGCGGGCGATGGCCTCCTGCTTGCGCGCCTCGCGGGCGGCAATCATGGCGCTGTTGTCCGGCGCGAGTTCGCTGGCCCCAACCGGTGCTGCGTCCTGCTTGGCCTTGATGCGGGCCAGTGCCGCGGCCACCGGATCTTCGCCACCGGCCGCCGTCATGGCCTGGCGACGCTGGGCGGCAGCCTCGGCATGGCGGGCTTCGCGGGCGGCTTTTTCCCGTTCGAAGCGGGCCTGCTTGGCCTCGAAGCGCTGCTTGGCGCGCTCGGCCTTTTCGGCCTCGGCACGCGCCTCGCGGATGTCATCCTTGGCAATCTTGTAGTACTGCACCAGCGGTATCTCGCTCGGGCAGACCCAGGCACAGGCGCCGCACTCGATGCAGTCGAACAGGTTGAGCCCCTCGGCCTTGTCGTACTCCTTGGCCCGGCTGTACCAATAGAGCTCTTGCGGCAGCAGGTTGGCCGGACAGGCGTCGGCACAGGCGCTGCAGCGAATGCAGGCCTGCTCCGGACCGGGCGGCGGCAGCTCGGCCCGGGTGGGGGAGAGCAGGCAGTTGGTGGCCTTGACCACCGGCACCATGGCATGGGGCAGGGTGAAGCCCATCATGGGGCCGCCCATGATCACCCGCTGATCCGCCTCGGGCTGCAGCTCGAAACGCTGCAGCAGCCAGCGCACCGGGGTGCCCAGCAGCACCCAGGCATTGCCCGGTTTCTTGAAGGCGTCGCCGGTGAGGGTGACGATGCGGGAGATGAGCGGCTCGCCGTCGATGATGGCGCGCTTGATGGCAAACACGGTGGCCACGTTGAGCACCATGATGCCCATGTCCACGGCGCGGCCCCCCTTGGGAACCTGGCGGCCGGTGAGCAGCTCGATGGTCTGCTTGGCGCCGCCAGAGGGATACTTGGTGGGCACCGTCTTGACCAGTACGTCTTCGTCTGTAGCATGACGGGTCAGCTCACCGATGGCGGCCGGCTTGTTGTCTTCCACCCCGATCAGGGTCAGCTTGGGCTTGAGCAGGTGCTTGAGCACCCGGATGCCGTCCATGATCTCGTCGGCATACTCCTGCATCAGCCGGTCATCGGTGGTGATGTAGGGTTCGCACTCCAGCCCGTTGACGATCAGGATCTCGGTCAGCTGACCGCGGCCATCAAGCTTGCTGTGGGTCGGGAACACGGCGCCGCCAAGGCCCGCGATACCGGCCTGCTGGATGCGCTCGAGCAGCTCGCCCCGCTCCAGATTCCAGTAGTCGCTGCGGCCCTGACGCTCGCCCCAGGCATCTTCGCCATCCGGGGTGAGGGTGATACAGAGATCGTCGAGACCGGAGGGGTGGGCCACCGTGTGGTGACCGATGGCGGTGATGGTGCCGGAGGTGGAGGCGTGCACCGGCACGAAACGCCCCTTGTCATGGCGGGTGAGCGGCTGGCCCTTCTTGACCTTGTCGCCGACCCGCACCAGCAGGTCGCCGGCCGGGCCCGCGTGCTGGCGCACCGGGATGATGAGCTGGGGTGGCAGACCCGCGTCCACCACCGGGGTGAGACTGGACTGGTCTTTGTTCTCGGGAGGGTGAATGCCGCCGTGAAAATCCCACAGAGTGCCGGCTTTGATGCGTTCGAGTAAGGACTGCATGGTTACTTATTCCACTATCTTGACCGGAATGGCGACGTTGGCCAGATCCCACTTCCAGTTGTCGACCGTGGTCGGCACCGGGATCATTTCGATACAGTCGGTCGGGCAGGGATCGACACAGAGATCGCAGCCGGTGCACTCGTCGGCAATG
Organism: Aeromonas sp. Y318-1; assembly: GCF_027706125.1. Taxonomy (NCBI): domain Bacteria; kingdom Pseudomonadati; phylum Pseudomonadota; class Gammaproteobacteria; order Aeromonadales; family Aeromonadaceae; genus Aeromonas; species Aeromonas sp. Y318-1. The sequence goes on along the minus strand of NZ_JAPDCM010000002.1, from coordinate 92,737 downwards.
ACGGTGTGCATCGCCTTGGTGGCGCCGACGATGGCATCGACCGGACAGGCCTGGATGCACTTGGTGCAGCCGATGCATTGATCTTCATGAATGAAGGCGACTTTCTTGATGGGGGCGGCGGCCTCGGCGCCGCCCAGCGGCTGGGGTTCGACCCCCATCAGGTCGGCAATCTTGCGCATGGTGGCATCGCCACCTGGCACGCACTTGTTGATCTGGTCGCCATTGGCCAGCGCCTCGGCGTAAGGCTTGCAGCCCGGGTAGCCGCACTGGCCGCACTGGGTTTGCGGCAGCAGGGCGTCGAGCTGATCGACGATGGGATCGGCTTCCACATGAAATTTGACGGCGGCAAAGCCCAGGATGATGCCAAAGGCCAGAGCCAGCAGAGCCAACACCAGAACGGCAAAGAGTATGTGAGTCATAGCGCTATATCTTGATGAGGCCGGTAAAGCCCATAAAGGCCAGCGACATCAGGCCGGCGGTGATCATGGCGATGGAGACGCCGCGAAACGGAGTGGGCACGTCGGCGGCCACCAGACGTTCGCGCATGGCGGCAAACAGGATCAGCACCAGCGAGAAACCGGTGGCGGCGCCGAAGCCGTAGATGATGCTCTGGATGAAGTTGTGGTGCTCGTTGATGCTGAGCAGGGCGACCCCCAGCACGGCGCAGTTGGTGGTGATGAGTGGCAGGAAGATGCCCAGCAGACGATAGAGAGTAGGGCTGCTTTTGCGGATAACCATCTCGGTAAACTGAACCACGACGGCGATCACAAGAATGAAGGCGAGCGTGCGCAGGTAGGCGATGTTCAGCGGGATCAGGATATAGTGTTCCATCAGATAGGAACAGGCGCTGGCCAGGGTCATCACGAAGGTGGTCGCCAGCCCCATGCCGATGGCGGTTTCCAGCTTGCCGGAGACGCCCATGAAGGGGCACAGGCCGAGGAATTTCACCAGCACGAAGTTGTTAATCAGCACAGTGCCGACCAATAAAAGCAGGTACTCAGTCATTGCAGGTTGGTTATCCGGTGTGAAGGCGGCGGTATTATCTGATTTTAGGTGCCTTTTAACAACCGCAAGGCCGCATGGTTATTATTCAAATAGCCAATTTCATGGAGGAAACGTGCGCCCTTTACCCATTTTTACCCTGACCCTGGCGATGCTGCTCTGGTCCAGCTCCTTCATCGCGCTCAAGCACGTGCTGGGGGTCTGGGGCTTCGGTCAGGTGCTGTTCATGCGCATGAGCGTGGCGGCGCTCTGCTGGCTGTGCTGCTACCGCTATCTCGGCAATTTCCGCTATCAGCAAGGGGACTGGCGCTGGCTGGCGTTGATGGGGGCGTTGGAGCCCTGTCTCTATTTCCTGCTGGAGGTCAACGCCCTGCGCTACACCAGTGCCGGTCAGGCCGGCATGGTCTGTGCCCTGTTGCCGCTCATCGTGGCGCTGGTGGCCTTCGTGTTGATCCGCGAGCGGGTGAGCCGCCGTCAGTTGCTCGGCTTTGCCATCGCCATCTTCGGTATCGCGCTGCTCGGTTTTGGCAGCGGGACGGATGAATTTGCCCCCAATGCCCTGCTTGGCAACAGCCTGGAGATGGCGGCCATGCTGTGCGCCGCCACCTACTCGGTGGTGTTCAAGAAGCTCTGCAGCCGCTACAGCGTGTTGACCCTGACTGCGTTGCAGGCCTTCGTCGGCACTCTCTTTTTCGCCCCTTTTGCCTTTGGCGAACCCTGGCCGACGGCCTGGGTCTGGCAGGACATGGCGGTCATCGTCTTTCTCGGCGCCTGCGTGACCCTGGGGGCCTACCTGCTCTACAACTGGTCGGTGACCCAGGTGAAGGTGACGCTGGCGGCGGCCTACGTCAATCTCATCCCGGTGTTCACCCTGCTGCTGGCCTATCTGCTGCTGGGGGAGACCCTCAACGCCTTGCAATGGGTGGCCTGTGGCGCCGTGCTGCTGGGGATCGCGGTGGGACAGCTGCCGGCCAGGCGCGTGCGGATGCCGGCGGCCACCACAGGCCCGTGACGGCCGCAAATTGACTACAGTCAGGGCAGGTAGCAGCGAGGAGCGTGATCATGAGTGACATGAGGTTACTGGCGCAGGCGCGACTGCTGCTTGGCCACCATCCCTTCACCCTGGCCGATGCGCGGGCACTGGAGGCGCTGGAAGAAGAAGCGGTGGGCGAGGAGGGGCTCTGCATCGCCGAGCTGTGGGAGAGTGCCCTGCTGCAGGCCGATGAGGAGGCCAGGCACTATCTGTCGGGGCTGGATTGACCTTTGATCGGAAGATAAAAACACGGGGCCTGGCCCCGTGTGTTGTGATGGTGAGGCCCCTAGATGGAGAGGCCCTTGACGGTGTCCGACACCGAGTTGGCGTCCTCGATGATCTCCTGAATGACGCCGGCGATGATGTCGGCCTGGGCCTGGCCCGCCATCGCCTTGTCCGATACCACCGAGACGGTCTGGGTGATCCTCGAGGTGATGTCGGAGTTGAGCCGGATGACGGAGACTATCTCGCCGGTGGAGGTGGAGGTTCTCGCCGCCAGCTGGCGCACTTCATCGGCCACCACCGCGAACCCGCGGCCCTGCTCGCCGGCGCGGGCCGCCTCGATGGCGGCGTTGAGCGCCAGCAGGTTGGTTTGATCCGCGATGCTGCTGATGGTCGAGATGATGGACTCTATGCTTCTGGATTGCTGGTTGAGGTTCTCTATCTGCCGGCTGACTTCACTGACCGAGCTGTTGATGTGGGCCGAGGTTTCCAGCACCTTGTCGATCACCTCCCGTCCCCTGGCGGCGCTCAGCACCGTCTCTCCGGCGATGGCGCAGGCCTTCTGGGCCGCTTCGCGCACCGAGATGGACTTCTCCACCCGCTCGCTGATGTTGCTCGCCAGCTTGATGATTTTGATCACCTTGCCCTCATGGTTGAAGATGGGGTTGTAGGTGGCCTCCAGCCAGATCTTCTCGCCGTGGCGACCACGGCGCATGAAGAGCCCCGACTGGATGGAGCCTGTCCCCAGATCCCGCCAGAAGTTGGGATTCTGCTGATAGAAGGCCTCGTCACAGAACATGCGGTGGGACTGGCCCACCACCTCGTCCAGCCGGTAGCCGAAGCAGTGCAGGAAATTCTGGTTGGCGGTGATGACGGTGCCATCGGGCTGGAAGTCGATGACGGCCAGGGATTTGTCCAGTGCCGCCAGCAGGGCCTGGCTACGTTCCAGGGTGGATTGCTGCTCGGTGACGTTGGAGGCCACCTTGGCTACCTTGATCACCTTGCCATCGAGGAGGATCGGGAAGTAGCTGGCTTCGAGCCAGACCGCCTTGCCCGATTTGGCCTGCCGGATGAAACGGCCGTTGCGCGACTCCCCCCTGCGCAGATCCTGCCACAGCTGCTCATATTCACGGGTTATCACGTCCTCGGGAAAGCAGAGGGCGCTGTGGTGCTTGCCAATCACCTCCTCCCGGGCGTAGCCCACGATGGCGAGAAAGCGATCGTTGACGAAGGTGACTACCCCCTCCGGGGTGAACTCGATATAGGGAACCCGTGACTGGATGGCCTGCTCAAAGGCGCCAAGTTTTGCGATCTGTGCCGCTTGTTCACTCTGTTCACTTTTACCCGTGCGATTCCAAAACATGGCGGAGCTCCTTGTTAAGACCCTGGTGAGGCCTTTCATGACAATACCCGACCGGCTGAATACTAGTACAGGTTGTTTGGTCGTCGCCTCAGCCACCAGGGTTAGTTGTTTGTTTTGTCATTATCGATCTTGCCATGTGGGCAAGCCGTGCAGAGGGGCAAGGAGGCCGGTCCCGCTCCGGCAGGCTGACGGCAGCCTCCTGGGTGGCATTTGTCTCACGCTTTGCTCATTTTCCCTGCGATTCAACACATCAGAGCACCTTATCGCGGCAAGATGAGGTATCTTATGCCCCGATTTCATCCATTAAACGGATCCGAGACCCCATATGATCATCAAACCCAAGGTTCGCGGCTTTATCTGCACCACCACTCACCCGGTCGGTTGTGAAGCCAATGTTCGTCGCCAGATCGCTTATACAAAGGCCAAGGGCACCATCGAAAATGGTCCCAAGAAGGTGCTGGTGATCGGCGCTTCCACCGGTTATGGCCTGGCTTCCCGCATTGCCGCCGCCTTTGGCTCCGGCGCTGCCACCCTCGGTGTCTTCTTCGAAAAAGCCGGCAGCGAGACCAAGACTGCCACCGCCGGCTGGTACAACTCCGCTGCCTTCGACAAGGCCGCCAAAGAGGCGGGTCTCTACGCCAAGAGCATCAACGGCGATGCCTTTTCCAACGAGTGCCGCGCCAAGGTGATCGAGCTCATCAAGCAGGATCTGGGTCAGATTGATCTGGTGGTCTACTCCCTGGCCTCGCCGGTGCGCAAACTGCCGGATACCGGCGAAGTGGTGCGCTCTGCTCTGAAACCGATCGGTGAGGTCTACACCACCACCGCCATCGACACCAACAAGGATCAGATCATTACCGCCACCGTCGAGCCGGCGAATGAGGAAGAGATCCAGAACACCATCACCGTCATGGGCGGTCAGGACTGGGAGCTGTGGATGGCAGCCCTGCGCGATGCAGGCGTACTGGCCGACGGCGCCAAGTCCGTGGCCTACTCCTACATCGGCACCGACCTGACCTGGCCAATCTACTGGCACGGTACCCTGGGTCGCGCCAAGGAAGATCTGGACCGCGCCGCCGCCGCCATCCGTGGCGATCTGGCCGCCAAGGGCGGTACCGCCCACGTGGCCGTGCTCAAATCCGTGGTGACCCAGGCCTCCTCCGCCATTCCGGTGATGCCGCTCTATATCTCCATGGCCTTCAAGATCATGAAGGAGAAGGGCATTCACGAGGGCTGCATGGAGCAGGTGGATCGCATGATGCGCACCCGTCTCTACGCTGCCGACATGGCGCTGGACGATCAGGCCCGCATCCGCATGGATGACTGGGAGCTGCGCGAAGACGTGCAGCAGACCTGCCGCGACCTGTGGCCGTCCATCACCAGCGAGAACCTCTGTGAGCTGACCGACTACACCGGTTACAAGCAGGAGTTCCTGCGCCTGTTCGGTTTCGGGCTGGACGAGGTGGATTACGATGCGGATGTGAATCCGGACGTGAAATTTGATGTGGTCGAGCTCTGAGTCTGACCCAAGTGAAAACAGGGCCCCGTGGGGCCCTGTTTTTTTGGCAAAAATCCCGCTAAGTTACGGAATTTTATTATCCGCGATCACCTTTTTCCCATATCAAACCCGCTAGTCTGGCGGTGATCGGATCACATGACGGCATTGCCGAGGTACGGAAGCTATGACCACTCCACATGAAGCGCCCAAAAAGCGCCAACTCCCCACAGTCTATACCCTGCTTTTCATCATCATCGCCCTGATGGCGGCCCTGACCTGGGTGCTGCCGGCGGGCAAATACAACTACGTGACGGCCAAGACCCAGCAGCCGATTGCGGCGGCGGCCGTGGCCGACTATAGCGGCGACGAGCGGCTGTTGCCGGTGCCCGGCAGCTACACCGAGCTCCCCTCCCAACCGCAGGGGGTATTCGATGTGCTCAAGGCGCCCATTCAGGGCTTCCACAAGGCCGCCGACGTGGCGCTGTTCGTGCTTATCATCGGCGGTTTTCTGGCGGTGACCATGCAGAGCGGGGCACTCGATGCCGGTGTAGGCGCCATCGTGCGCGGCTTTGCCGGGCGCGAGCGGTTGCTGATCCCTGTGCTGATCGCCCTGTTTGCCCTCGGCGGCTCCACCTTTGGCATGGCGGAGGAGACGGTGGCCTTCTGGGCACTGATCGTGCCGGTGATGATGGCGGCGGGCTTCGATCGCATGGTGGCGGCGGGGATCATCCTGCTCGGCTCCGGGGTCGGGGTGCTCGCCTCTACCGTCAACCCGTTTGCCACCGGCATCGCCTCCGGTTTTGCCGGCATCCCCATCGGTGAGGGGATTGGCCTTAGGGTTGTGCAGTGGCTGCTGCTGGTGATCTTCGCCTCCTGGTTCGTGATGCGCTACGCCAAGCAGGTGCAGCAGGACAAGTCCCGCTCCGTGCTGGCCGACATCGCCTATGACGACGAGTTCTCCCAGATGAAGAGCGGCAATCTCGCCTTCAGCGGCAAGCAGAAGCTCACCATGCTGGTCTTCTTCGGCACTTTCCTGCTGATGATCTATGCGGTGGTGCCCTGGTCGGATCTGGGCATCGACCTGCTGCCCACCCTGGGCTGGTGGTTTGACGAGCTCTCCACCCTGTTCTTCAGCGCCTCCATCCTGATCGCGCTGATCAACCGGATGCCGGAGTCCAACTACGTGGCGACCTTCCTGAGCGGCGCGCGGGACCTCATCGGGGTGGCGCTGGTGGTGGCGGTGGCACGCGGCATCTATGTGGTGATGGAGCATGGGGTCATCATCGACACCATACTGCACTGGGCCGAGGGGCTGGTGAGCGGGCTGTCGTCGTCGGTGTTCATCCTGATGGCCTATCTGGTGCACATCATCCTGAGCTTCTTCATTCCGTCCACCTCGGGGCTGGCGACCGTCTCCATGCCGCTGATGGGGCCGCTGGCGGACTTCTCCGGCATCTCGCGGGATCTGGTGATCACCGCCTATCAGTCCGCCTCCGGCTGGATCAATCTGTTCGCCCCCACCGCCGCCCATCTGGTGGCGGGGCTGGCGCTGGCCAAGATCCCCTACGATCGCTTCGTGCGCTGGGTGCTGCCCTTCATCATCGGGGTGGCTCTCATCACCATGGCGGTGCTGGTGGCCGGTGCCCTGCTGCACGGTTGATGGCACGGATAGCAAACGACAGACAACAAAAAGGCTCCCGCGGGAGCCTTTTTCATGAGCCTTGCTTACTGTTTGTAGCCCTTGAGGAAGCGGGCGAGACGGCCGATGGCCTCTTCCAGCTCCTCTTCCCGGGGCAGGAACACCAGCCGGAAGTGATCCGGTGCCGGCCAATTGAAGCCGGTGCCCTGCACCAGCAGCAATTTTTCCTGCTGCAACAGATCGAACACCATCTTCTGGTCGTCGCGGATGTCGTACACCTTGGGGTCGAGGCGCGGGAACATGTAGAGCGCCCCCTTGGGTTTGACGCAGGATACCCCAGGAATATCGTTGAGCAGTTCCCACGCCTTGTCGCGCTGGCGGCGCAGGCGGCCGCCCGGCAGGATCAGCTCGTTGATGCTCTGATAGCCACCCAGAGCGGTCTGGATGGCGTGCTGCATCGGCACGTTGGCACACAGCCGCATGGAGGCCAGCATCTCCAGCCCCTCGATGTAGCCCTTGGCACGGCCCTTGGGACCGGTAATGACCATCCAGCCCTGACGGAAGCCGCAGGCGCGGTAGGCTTTGGAGAGGCCGTTGAAGGTCACCACCATCACATCGTCGCACAGGGTGCAGACGCTGGTGTGGGAGATGTCGTCGTAGAGGATCTTGTCGTAGATCTCGTCGGCGAAGATGATGAGGTTGTGCTGGCGGGCGATCTCGATCACTTCCAGCAGGAACTCGCTGCCGTAGACGGCGCCGGTCGGGTTGTTGGGGTTGATCAGCACCAGGCCGCGGGTGCGCGGGGTGATGCGGGCGCGGATGTCGTCGAGATCCGGATACCAGTCGGCCCCTTCGTCGCAGCGATAGTGCACCGCATGGCCGCCGGAGAGGGTCACTGCCGCCGTCCACAGCGGATAGTCGGGGGAGGGCACCAGCATCTCGTCGCCGTTGTTGAGCAGCGCCTGCATCGCCATCACGATGAGCTCGCTGGCACCGTTGCCGATGTAGATGTCGTCGATGTCGACCTTGCGCATCCCTTTCTGCTGGTAGTACTGCATCACCGCCTTGCGGGCCGAGAACAGCCCCTTGGAGTCGCAGTAGCCCTGGCTGAGCGGCATGTTGAGGATCACATCCTTGATGATCTCTTCCGGTGCATCGAAACCGAACGGGGCCGGGTTGCCGATGTTGAGCTTGATGATGCGGTGGCCTTCGTCTTCGAGACGGCGAGCTTCTTTATGCACCGGGCCGCGGATGTCATAGCAGACATCGTCGAGCTTGTGCGACTTGTCGATAGTGAACATGGTGACTGTGATTCCTTCCCCTGGGGGCGCGTTGGCGAAAAAGGCGTTTTTTAGTATCAAATTTCTTTTCCCCTATTCTTCACAGAATTGAATGCTAGAACAATCCTCTTTTTAGTAGAATTCCCTGATTTTTAGCCCTGAAACAGGGTTGCCAAAACGTTAAATTCAGCACGATCGTTTGTGGTAACCGAGTTTCACCAGTGAAAGATGAGGGGCTGATTAACAAAGCTACCCGACTGTGTTGAAATATTCACTCTCGCTGGCACGATTGGCTTGCGTGAAAAATGTCATTATTTTTGTCGGCGCCGGCCCCAAAAGCAGAGCATGTGGTCTGCGCGCCATGCTGGCGCCGCCCGGCGTCGATATCGAAGGAGTTCCCATGCAAGCCCCCGCAGTTGGTCGCTACCGCCATTTCAAGGGTGGGTATTATCAGGTGTTGACCCTGGCCCTGCACACCGAAACCGGGGAGCAGCTGGTGATCTACCAGAGCGAGCAGGATGGCGCCGTCTACGCCCGCCCGGTGGCCATGTTCATGGAGTGGATCGAGCATCAGGGAGACGTGGTGAGCCGTTTCACCCCGGTTGCCGGCTGAGGCTGACCATTGACCATGAAAAAAGGCGCCTGATGGCGCCTTTTTCACAACGTGAGCTTACTGGTAGAGACCCAGGTTCTCTTTGGCATAGGCTTCGAAATCGGTGCAGCCACCGATGTGCTGCTCGTCCAGGAAGATTTGCGGCACGGTATTGACCGGCTTGCCGGCGCTCTTGGCCAGGTCTTCCTTGGTTATGCCTTCGGCGTGGATGTCCACGTAGCGGAATTTGAAATCGTCACGCTGTTCAACTAGCTGCTCGGCGATCTGCTTGGCACGGACACAATAGGGGCAACCGGGACGACCAAAAATCACTGCAAACATGTTCTCTCTCCATTCATATGAGGCTGGGGACAGGATAGCCCCGCCTCGTGACTAGTCAAAGTGGAAATTGTCGATACGGCCGTTCGCCATCTTCGATAAGGCGCGCTTCGCCGGCCGTGATCGTCAATCACCGGGCGGCAGCTCAACCCTGATCGGCGATCTGGATCGGCTGCTGCTGGTAGATGCTCTCCAGCACTCCCTTCTCGAACACGGTCCAGGGCCAGGCAGCCTTGCTGGCGCGGTAGCGCTCATGGGTCGCCGGATCCTGCGACAGGCCGCGCTGGAACATCACGAAGGCCTTGCGCTGGCCGCCGGCGGTGTCGATGAAGCCCACCAGGTTGGAGGTGCCGGTGATGGTGCCGGTCTTGGCGTGCACCTTGTTTTTCATCATGGGGGCGGTGACGCTGCGCCGCCAGGCCAGGGTGCCATCTACCTGGGAGCTTGGCAGCAGCTTGATGAGGCCAAGCTCGGCATCATTTTTCTGGATGAAGTTAAGCACCGACAGCATCTGGCGGGCGCTGATGAGGTTGTGGGCAGAGAGGCCGGAGCCGTCGGCCAGGGTGGCGTTGCCCAGATCGATGCCGTTCTTGGTCAGGATGGCGCGCACCGCCATGGTGCCGCTGCGATAGCTGCCCGGCTTGTTGTAGTAGTGGCGACCGACGGTCTTGAGGAAGGTATCGGCATAGAGGTTGTCGGATTTTTTCAGCATCTTGGCCAGCATCACCGGCAATGAGACCGAGTAGTGGGTGCCCAGCGTCTCGGCGTTGTCCGGCGACTTGTGGGTGACCCGCAGCAGGCCGTCATGCTTGATGCCGGCACGGTCCATGGCCCAGCGGATGTTGTCCCAGCCCCAGGCTTCCACGTCGTGGATGGCGAAGCGCAGCCCCTGCGGATCCTTGTTCGGGGTGATACAGCCCTTGAGCTCGTAGAAGTTGCCCTTGGCCATGTCCACTTCCAGTGCGCAGAACTGGCGCGCCATGTCGCTATAGCTCATCACCTCCACGTTGTCGGCACCGATGCCGATGGGGACGCCGGTGGCCACGTTGCCGGTGGCCGGTTTGCCGATCTGGGTGGCTGTGATGGTGCCGTAGGCGCAGTTCTTGTCGATGATGACCGAGGAGACCGGGGCGGCGAAACAGAGGGTCTGATCCCCCCACGACCAGCCGTTGCCGCGCTCGTAGCCGTTGTAGGCGCCGGTGTTGACGTAGACGTTGCCCTTGATGCGGTTCACGCCAAGCTGCTTGAACAGGGCCAGCAGATCCATGCGGGAGAGGGTGGGGTCGCCGACGAAGTTGATCCAGATGTCGCCATTGATGGCATCACCCTGTTTGGCGCCGGGCTGAGCCTGGATGTCGGTGGCAAAGCGGAAGTCGGCACCGAGCTCGAGACGGGCCGCCAGCGCGGTGAGTACCTTCATGGTGGAGGCGGGGGCGATCATCTGATCCGCATGGCGGGCAAATTCAACCCCGTTGTTGCCCTGCACTATGATGGCGTACTGGCCACCCTCAGGGGGCGTCAGCGGGGCGGCCTGGGCCGCCAGGGAAAAGAGAGCACAAAAACCAATCAACAGCCGCTGCATAACATCCTCTAAACGTGACGAAGGGGCCCGGCAGTGGTGCCGGCCCTGACAATTCAACCTTGTTTCACCCGCCGATGCGGGATCAACCGTGGCAAAGCCATTCATACGATTTATGCCGGTCGCCACTGGCCATCACGCCATCGAGTTGGCGGTGCGATAGCGACCCTCATAATCAAAAATCTTCTCTTTTATCTGCCAGAACCGCCCCGCTTTGCGGGCGATGACGAAATCGGGGTGGCGAAACTGGCTTTCTGCCGCCAGCACGCTCGCCAGGGTGGCAAATTCGGGTTCCAGACCCGGAGCGGGCCAATGATGACGCACAAAGACCTGTTGAAACAAGCGCCGTGCGCCCTGGGAGTGAAATCCGAAGTATTCATTGAGGGTGAGGCCATCCTCATCGTGATAGACCACCTCCAGCCGCTCCCCTTGTTTGCCAAGCCCGGCATTCAGCGTCAGCCCGGCGCAGCGAATGACCATGCAGTCCTTGAGATTGAGCGCCTCTTTGAGCTTGTCGTCAGGGTCCACCAGCAGCTGATCGCAGCTCTGGCAGCGGCGGGCGGCGATGTCGTTTTCGCTGCCGCAAGCGGGGCAGATCTTGGCGCGAAAGCGGTAGTCGCACTCCTCGCGGTTGCCCTCGTCATCTTCAAACAGTCCCTGACAGCGGCGACCGTAGTGCTCAATCACCTTGCCATCCTCGTCGATCTTGCCCCAGAAGGTGTTGGCAAAGCCGCAGGCGGGGCAGGGCACCTGCACCGGCTCGGTGCCGGCGTGGGGGCGAGGCTCCCCCACTTCGGGGGCGAACAGGTTGAAGTTGTTGCCGGCGTAGTCGAGCACCAGACAGTCCGTCTTACCGGGCGAGAGGCGCAGGCCGCGACCCACGATCTGCTGGTAGAGCGACACCGATTCTGTGGGTCTGAGCATCACGATAAGATCCACGTGGGGGGCGTCGAAGCCGGTAGTGAGCACCGCCACGTTGACCAGAAACTTGAGCTCGCGCGCCTTGAAGGCGTTGATGAGGGCATCGCGCTCCGGCCCCGGCGTCTCGCCGGTGATGAGGGCCGCCTGCTGGCCTCTGGCGCCCAGCAGGCCGTGAATTTCGCGGGCATGTTCGACGGTGGCGGCGAAGATCATCACCCCCTGCCGGTCGGCCGCATACTCCAGCACCTGGCTCAGGATATGGGGGGTGACCCGCTGCTGGCGTTTGAGCTCGCCGTTCAGATCCGCCTCGCTGAAGAGGCCATTCTCCCGCGCCACCAGCTTGCTGAAGTCGTAGTGGACGATGGGGGCATCCACCATGCGCGGCGGCGTCAGATAGCCGTTTTTGACCATGAAGCGCAGCGGCAGCTCGAACACGCAGTCGCCGAACAGTCGCTCGCCGTGGCTTTTCACCATGCCGTGGTAGTGGCGCCGGTAGATCCAGCCCAGCCCGAGCCGATAGGGGGTGGCGGTGAGACCGAGGATCTTGAGGGCTGGATTGGCGGCCTTGAGGTGGTCGATCACCTGATGGTATTGGCTGTCATCATCGAGCGAGACCCGGTGGCACTCGTCGATTATGAGCAGCGAAAACGCCCCGTCGAAGGCAGCCAGATTGCGCGCTACCGACTGCACCGAGCCAAACACCACCTGGGCGCTCGCCTCCTTGCGAGCGAGCCCGGCGGCGAAGATGTCGGCCTTGAGCCCCCACGCCTCGTATTTGGCGTGGTTCTGCTCCACCAGCTCCTTGACGTGGGCCAGCACCAGCACCCGGCCGCGCGCCTTGCGGGCCAGTTCGGCGATCACCAGACTCTTGCCGGCCCCGGTGGGCAGTACCACCACGGCGGGATCCGGGTGCTGGCGAAAGTGGCTGATCACGGCGTTGACGGCGTCGGTCTGATAGGGTCTGAGAACGAACATGCAGGCTTGGGGTATCGATATGGGGTGGTGCAGGATGGCGCCATTATAGGGATCTTGGCGCCAAAAAACAGCGGGCCGGCATGGTGCCGGCCCGCTGGCGTTGACGTCTTCGCTTAGTGGAAGGGGAAGACGTAGTTCATCCAGCTGGCCATGCGCAGCAGCACCTTGCGCATCACCGAGACATGGTGGAAGTGCTTGGTGTAGATGGCGGCTTGGCCGCTGGCCCCGGCGATCACCTGATACTTGGCCCACTCGGGGTCGGTGATGGAGATGAGCACCGGCAGGCGGCCCGGCCGCACGGCACTGGTCTGATCCAGCAGGCCGGCGTTGGCCTGCACATTGCCTGCGGCGATGGCCGGGATCACGGCGGTCACCTTGCCCTGGAAGATCTTGCCGGGGATGCCGTCGATCACCACTTCGGCCTCATCGCCCACCGCCAGGCGCTGCATGCTGTTCTGCCAGAACCAGCCTACATAGGCGTTCTCATCCTCGTGAATGAAGGTCATCACCGGGCGATACATGTAGGGGGTGGCGATCATGCCGGGGCGCAAGGCCAGCTGCACCACGTGACCGTTGCTCGGGGCATAGACCACGGTCTGCGCGACCTGATATTTGGCCTCATCAAGCTGGGCCTGCAGATCTTCCAGCGTTGCCTGTTGCTGCTCAAGCTGGGCCACGATGTCGTCCACGTTGGCCTGGGTGACGTCGAGGTCGCGCTGCTTGCCGACGCCGCGACGCATCAGATCGCTGGCGCGATCCCGGTCGAGCTTGGCGGAGCGCAACCTGGCCTCGATGGACTTGAGGTGGTTGCGGTTGGATTCAACCCGCGCCGTCAGGCTGTCTGCTTTGAGCTGGAAGGGGGCGGCATCCAGGCGAAACAGCACGTCGCCCTTCTTTACCGGCTGGTTGGCCTGTACCGGCACCTCAATGACCCGGCCCTTGACCAGCGGCACGATCGGGGTGGAGACGTAGTAGTTGCGTGCCATCTCGGAGTAGGGATGGTTGTAGTTCATCAGCATGATCAGGGTGCCGATGATCAGCACGCCGCCCAGTACGGCGGTGGGCACGGTCCACTTGTTGAGCGGGATACGGAAGATTTTGAAGATGGCCACGCAGATGGCCGTGTAGGTCAGGATCAGTAGCAGGTCCATGATTTATCCCTGTTGCTCGGTCTGTTCGATGGTGTTGAGACGGGTTTTGAGGTCGGCCAGCTCCTGTTTGAGCTGCTGGATATCCTCTTCATCCTGCTGCAGCCGCTGATTGAACCCCCAGCCCCGCTCGGGACGATAGAGGGTGGCCCAGATCCAGAGGAAGGGCCACAGCACGTGCAAGGTAAACAGACTGACCCAGCCGGCCACGTGAATGGCGTCCTGATGGGGGTGCTGACGATGCTTGGCTATTTCATAGGGAATGTCATGAATGACGATGACCCCATAAAAAATGACCAAACCCACAAAAAAAAGCAGACCAAGAGCAAAATAATCGAGTGCCATTTATGCCTCCGCTGGCTTGACGCACCGCATTGTCATTGGGAACAGGGCTCTGCAAGGCAGTCAGCCACCTGATTTCCCTCCTGTCGGGCCCGAAATCTTAAGTTGTTTTGTTGTACTGAAGCTTAAGTAGTTTCCAAGTCGTCAAAACAGACGCTGATGTTGTTGGGGGCAAGTCCGTAAAGTCGTATCCATGACAAGAACTTACGGGACGAGTATGGCATTAGTGCGATGAGATGAGCAGCAAAAAAAGGAGCCTTTATGGCTCCTTTTTTGACATGGTTGGCGTGGATCAACTTTCGCTGGGCTTGTTGATCAGCGCGGGCCTGAATTTCACCAGGAAGGCCACCGTGACGATCAGGGTGCTGGCCAGCCCAATCATGGTGGAGACGCCCATCTCCAGCCCGAACCCGATGGGGGCGTTGGCCAGATAGGTGAACACCACGGCGGTCATGAACATGGCGGGAATGGTGCAGACCCAGTGCAGCTTGCCCTCTTTGGCGAGGTAGGCCGCCGCCGCCCACAGCATCATCACCGCGGTGGTCTGGTTGGCCCAGCCGAAGTAGCGCCAGATCACCCCGAATTCAGCCTTGGAGATGATGAAGCCGAGGATGAACATGGGGATGGCGATGAGCAGTCGCTTGGCCATGGGCTTCTGGGTCAGTTTCAGGAAGTCCGCGACGATGAGGCGGGCACTGCGAAACGCGGTGTCGCCGGAGGTGATGGGCAGGATCACCACGCCGAGGATGGCCAGGATGCCGCCGACGGTGCCGAGCAGGCTGGTGGAGACCTCGTGTACCACGGCAGAGGGGCCGCCGCTGGCCAGGGTGGCGTTGAGCGCCTCGGTGCTGTCGTAGAAGGAGAGACCCAGGGTGCACCAGATGAGGGCGATGATCCCTTCACCAATCATGGCGCCGTAGAAGATGAAGCGGCCGGAGCTCTCGTTTTGCATGCAGCGCGCCATCAGCGGTGACTGGGTGGCGTGGAAGCCCGACACGGCGCCGCAGGCGATGGTGATGAACAACAGCGGCCAGAGCGGCAGCTCGGTCGGGTGCAGGTTGGAGAAATCCATCCCGGTGTTGTAGAAGCCTTTGCCGGAGACGATGAGGCCGATGATGAGGCCGACCGACATGAACACCAGCAGGGCGCCGAAGATGGGGTAGAAACGGCCGATGATTTTGTCGATGGGGACTATGGTCGCCAGGATGTAGTAGGCGAAGATGGCCGCAATCCAGTAGACCAGATCGGTGGAGGTGAGGTTGGCCAGAAGGCCAGCCGGGCTCAGCACGAACACCACGCCCACCAGCATCAACAGCACCACGGCGAACAGGTTCATGAAGTGCTTGGCGGTAGTGCCGAGGTGTTCACCGACCACGGTCGGCACCGAGGCGCCCTTGGCGCGCACCGACAGCATGCCGGAGAAGTAGTCGTGCACCGCACCGGCGAAGATGCAGCCGAACACGATCCAGAGCATGGCGACCGGACCGTAGAGGGCGCCCAGGATGGGGCCGAAGATGGGGCCGACGCCGGCGATGTTGAGCAGCTGAACCAGATAGACCTTCTTGTCCGACATGGGGACATAGTCCACCCCGTCCGCCATGGTGATGGCGGGGGTTTTCAGCTCCGGCTTGGGGCCAAATATCCGTTCGATGAATTTGCCGTATACGAAATAGCCGGCTATTAACAAGCCGACACAGAGGAAGAACCAGATCATTGCTACGCTCCTGCTTTGTTATTGTTGGGTGTGCGCGGCCAGTGTAGGGGCTTGCTCTGTTGACGGCAGGTAAAACGGCATGAGCGGCCATATGGCGGACCGAGCGGTCGGCGCTCGTGATCCGGCTCACATCGCGGGGCTTACTCCAGCCCCAGCATCTCCTTCAACTCCTTCAGGTAGCGGCGGCTGACCGGCACCCGGGCGCCGCTCGGCGTCACTATCTCCGCCAGCTGGTTCTCCAGCAGCCGGATCTCGAAGATGGCGGCCGGGGCCACCAGATACTGGCGGTGGCAGCGCAGCAGCGGGGTCTTCTCCTCCAGGGATTTGAGGGTGAGCTGGGTGTGGAACAGCTCGCCCTGGCTCGCCACGTGCACCCCGCCGAGATCGGAGAAGGCGTACTCCACCTGCTCGATGGGCAGCAGCCGTACCCGGTTGTGCAGGTAGCCCGGGATGTGGCGAATGGCGGGGGCGAGCGCCGTCATGGGCTGGGGGGTTAGATCTTGCCTGAGCCGCGCCAGCGTCTTAGCCAGACGCGCCGGCTCCACCGGTTTGAGCAGGTAGTCGAAGGCGTTCTCCTCGAATGCCTGGATGGCGTACTCGTCAAAGGCGGTGACAAAGACGATGCGGGGCAGGGGATCGAGCATGGCGACCAGCTCCATGCCGCTGAGCTTGGGCATCTGGATGTCGAGAAACACCACGTCGGGTTTGAGCCGCTGAATAAGCGCCAGCGCCTCGATGGCATTGGCGGCCGCTCCCAGCTGTTCGATATCGGGCTCGGCGGCCAGGTGCTGCATCAGCTCCTCGCGGGCGTAAAGCTCGTCATCGACGATGAGGGTGCGGATCATGGGGTTCTCCTGCGTGGTTGGGGTAGTGAGTGAAGATGAAGTGGGACGGCGGCCGGATCATGGCAGTTCCCTTGGCAGGGTGACGGAGACCCGGGTCCAGCAGTCGGGCTCGCAACTGACGCTCAGGCCATAGCGGTTGCCGAAGGCGCTCTTGAGGCGCCTGTCCACCAGGGTCATGCCGAGCCCGTCACCGGCCGGTTTCTCCTGCCAGGTGCCGGCATTGTCCTCCACGTGAATGGTGACCCGCTCTGCCGTCTGCTCGGTGTAGAGGCGGATGTGCCCCTGCTCCAGCAGGGTGGAGATGCCGTGCTTGATGGCATTCTCGATGAGGGGCTGCAGGGTGAAGCTCGGCAGCTTGAGGTCGGCGAGGGCCGGCGGGATCTCGTTTTGTACCGTCAGCCGGTCGCCAAAGCGGGCCAGCTCGATCTCCAGATAGGATTGGCAGTGCTCCTGCTCCTCCTGCAGGGTGGCCAGGCCGCTCTGGCGCTTGAGGTTCTTGCGAAAGAACAGGGAGAGGTGCAGCAGCAGCTGGCGCGCCCGCTCCGGTTCGCGCCGGGTGATGGCGCTGATGGTGTTGAGGGTGTTGAACAGAAAGTGGGGATTGATCTGGGCCTGCACCAGCTTGAGCTCGGACTGCACCAGCAGTCGCTGCTGCTGCTCCAGCCGGCCGGTCAGCAACTGCTGGGAGAGCAGGTTGGCAATCCCTTCTCCCAGGGTGTGGTTGATCTTGAGAAACAGCCGCTTCTTGGGCTCGTAGAGCTTGATGGTGCCGATCACCCCCTCGTCGCCGTGCAGCGGGATCACCAGCACCGAGCCGAGCTGGCACTGGGGCGAGATGCTGCAGCGGTAGGGCTGGCTGTTGCCGTCGGCAAACAGCACCTTGTTGCGGGCGATGGCCTGCATGGTGATGGCCGAGGTGATGGGGGTACCTGGCTGGTGGTGATCCTCGCCGATGCCGATGAAGGCGAGGATCTTGTCGGTATCCGTGATGGCGACGGCGCCCACCCCGGTCTCCTCCTGGATGATGCGGGCAATCTTGTGGCTGGCCTCGGGGGTGAAACCCTGGCTCATGATGCCGACGGTGCGGTTGGCGATATTGAGCGCCTTGGCGGAGAAGACCCGGGAGAACTTCTCGTACATCTGCTGCTGATCGCGGATCATGCTGATGAAGAGCGCGGCGCCGCAGGAGTTGGCCAGGATCATGGGGGTGGCGATGGTACGCACCAGCAGCAGGGATTTATCGAATGGCGTGGCCACCAGCAGGATGATCACCATCTGCATGATCTCGGCGTAGAGGGTGGTGAAGAAGGCGATGCGCGGCTCGAACAGGGCGTCCATCTTGCCCGCCCGCATCAGCCGCCAGTGCACCAGCCCGCCCAGCAGCCCCTCGCAGGTGGTGGAGATGGCGCAGGCCAGATCGGTGAAGCCACCCAGGGTATAGCGGTGCAGGCCGCCGGTCAGCCCC
Source organism: Aeromonas sp. Y318-1 (assembly GCF_027706125.1). Taxonomy (NCBI): domain Bacteria; kingdom Pseudomonadati; phylum Pseudomonadota; class Gammaproteobacteria; order Aeromonadales; family Aeromonadaceae; genus Aeromonas; species Aeromonas sp. Y318-1. The sequence goes on along the minus strand of NZ_JAPDCM010000002.1, from coordinate 74,780 downwards.
ACCAGAAAGCCCACCAGCGGGCCCCCCAGCAGCCCGCCCAGCACGGCGCCGACGGCGCGGGTATTGGCGATGGCGTCGTCGATATCCAGCCCCACGTAGGTGCCGAGAATGCAGAAGCAGGAGAAGGTAATGTAGATGAGCACCTTGTGAGGCAGCCTGACCGAGTAGTTGGCCAGCGGACGCAGCAGCGGACTCTTGGAAAAGAGGTAGGCGATGACCAGGCTGACGCTCATCTGTTGAAGCAGGGAGAGGACCAACTGCATAAAAAACGTTCCTCAGAGTCCGTGCCGAAAAAATCGGCAACCTTGAATAAATGTGATCAGGATCTTGTTCTGCGGGGCGCCAGGGCGGGATTGCGGCCGCAGTGTGCCAGAAACGTGAAATAAAACCATATTAAATCAGTATGTTAAATTGATATTTGTGTAATCGCCCAAGGGTTGATATTGCTGGATGGAGCATGAATGTATCCGCTGGATACGCCACACGGAGGTGGCATGCTCCGCCCGGCCCCTTGGCTGGGCGTTTTTTATCCATGGTGGATGGCGAACAATTTTGCGGGCAATCGAGTGATTATTCAGGTTTGTCCAATGAGTTATCCCCAGCTTCTGGGGATAACTCAGAAGGCAAAATAGTAACAGAAGCGTCGGGTCAGGTTGAAAAACAGCCGTTGCCCCTCATCCAGCTCTTCCTGCTTGATAAATGATTTGATGGTGCGCTCATCTTCCCGCAGGTCGATCATCGCCACCCCTTCCGGCCGCTGCGCCTTGATGTAGGGCAGCACCTTGGGCTTGAGCGGCATGGTGGGCTCGGTGGAGAGCACCAGCGCCACCGAGTCGTCTGAGAGCATCACCAGCGAACCGGGCGGATAGACCCCCAGCACCTTGATCAGCAGCTTGACCAGATCCTGGTCGAATTTCTTCTGCGACAGCTTGTAGAGCTGGCTGATGGCCTGGCTCGGCGCCGCCGGTGTGGCGCTGTTGCGCGGGTGCAGCAGCTCGTCATAGTAATCCACCAGCCCGATGATCCGCGCCAGCGGCGGGATTTCACCCCCCTTGATGCCAAGGGGAAAGCCGCTGCCGTCGAGGCGCTCGTGATGCAGATGGGCCACCTGGCGGATCTTGGGCTCGAAGGCCTGCAGCTGGGTCAGCATCTCCAGCCCGTACTGGGGGTGCATGTTGAGGAAATTTTGCTCCGACTTGTTGAGCTCCCCCCGTTTCTGGGTGATCTGAGTCGGGATCTTCAGCTCGCCGATGTCGTGCACCAGGCCGGCCAGCCCGGTCTCTTCGATTTCAATGGGGTTCATGCCGAGCTCGCGGGCCATCAACATGGCGATGAAGGCCACATTCAGGCTGTGCTGCAGCAGGATGTCGGTGTGCGGGCTGCGAATGAGGTGCAGACCGAGCGGGCCTTCGTGGGCACTGATGCGGGCGGCAGCGTTGCGCACTATCTGCGCCGTGTTGGCGAGCCCTTCGTCCGGCTTGAGGTTGAGTGCCCCCAGCGCATCGCGCAGCTCGGACATGGATTGGCCGAAGGCCTTGTCGGCGGCGCGCAGGGAGCGGCGAAAGGCTTTCTCATCAAACGGGGCAGGGCCACTCTCCACCAGCTCTTCGATGATCGACAGGTCAGGCCCGGCGGAAGGGATGTCACCGCGCAAGATGGGTTCGATAGGCAGGTCGCTCTTGTCGGGATCCACCATCAGCAGGCTGAGATCGAGATGGCGAATGATGTCGAGTTGCTGCTGATCCTTGATCTTGAATGCATTGAACATAAAAGGGTGGTTGGTCCATCCCGTGGGGAGATGGATGTAGTGGCCTACCCGCAACTGCTCGATGGAGGCTTGTATCAGCGCCATACGCTAGCTCGCATTTCATGAATGCCTATGAACAAGCTAGCAAAATTAAGCAGATAGACAAACAAAAAAGCCCGCGCATGTGCGCGGGCTCTCGAGTCGGTTCAGCTTATCAGGCTTTGGACTTCTTCTTGCCTTCAACCTTGGCTTCAACCTTGGCCGCTACCTGAGCGTCTTCGGTGAAGGGACGGCCGTAGTAGGTGTCCAGCAGGATGGCTTTCAGCTCGCTGATCAGCGGGTAGCGCGGGTTGGCGCCGGTGCACTGGTCATCGAAGGCTTCTACGGCCAGCTGGTCAACCTTGGCCAGGAAGTCAGCTTCAGACACGCCGGCTTCACGGATGGAGGCCGGGATGCCCAGAGTGGCTTTCAGCTCGTCCAGCCATACCAGCAGCTTCTCGATCTTGGCGGCGGTACGGTCACCGGCGGCAGTCAGACCCAGGTGGTCGGCCACTTCGGCGTAGCGACGGCGAGCCTGCGGACGGTCGTACTGGGAGAACGCAGTCTGCTTGGTCGGGTTGTCGTTGGCGTTGTAGCGGATCACATTGCTGATCAGCAGGGCGTTGGCCAGGCCGTGCGGAATGTGGAACTCAGCACCCAGTTTGTGGGCCATGGAGTGGCACACACCCAAGAAGGCGTTGGCGAACGCGATACCGGCGATGGTGGCAGCGTTGTGCACTTTCTCGCGAGCAACCGGGTCGTTGGCACCGTTCTGGTAGCTGGACGGCAGGTACTCTTTGAGCAGTTTCAGGGCTTGCAGCGCCTGACCGTCGGAGTACTCGTTGGCCAGTACGGAAACGTAGGCTTCCATGGCGTGAGTCACGGCATCGATACCGCCGAAGGCACACAGGGATTTGGGCATGCCCATGACCAGGTTGGCGTCGACGATGGCCATGTTCGGGGTTAGCTCGTAGTCGGCCAGCGGGTATTTCATGCCAGTGGCGTCATCGGTCACGACCGCAAACGGGGTCACTTCAGAACCGGTACCGGAAGTGGTGGTGATACAGACCAGTTCGGCCTTCACGCCCATTTTCGGGAACTTGTAGATACGCTTGCGGATGTCCATGAAGCGCATGGCCAAGTCTTCGAACGCGGTTTCCGGGTGCTCGTACATTACCCACATGATCTTGGCCGCATCCATCGGTGAACCACCGCCCAGCGCGACGATCACGTCCGGCTTGAAGGAGTGGGCCATCTCGGCGCCTTTGCGTACTACAGACAGAGTCGGGTCGGCTTCTACTTCGTAGAACACTTCCACTTCCATCTTCAGGCCCTTGAGCAGACGAACCACTTCGTCGGCGTAGCCGTTGTTGAACAGGAAGCGGTCGGTCACGACCAATGCGCGTTTTTTACCTTCCAGGTCGCCCAGGGCGATCGGCAGGGAACCACGACGGAAGTAGATGGATTTCGGAAGTTTGTGCCACAGCATATTTTCTGCCCGTTTTGCGACTGTCTTCTTGTTGATCAGGTGCTTGGGACCCACGTTTTCGGAGATGGAGTTACCACCCCAGGAACCGCAACCCAGCGTCAAGGACGGTGCGATGGCAAAGTTGTACAGGTCACCGATACCACCCTGGGTGGTCGGGGTGTTGATCAGGATACGGGCTGTCTTCATCTTGTCGCCGAAGTACTTGATGCGGTCGGCATTGCGATCCTGGTCTGTGTACAGACCAGAGGTGTGGCCGATACCACCGAGGTTGACCATGGTGCAGGCCATTTCGACGGCTTCTTCGAAGTTCTTGGCACGGAACATACCCAGGGTCGGGGAGAGCTTCTCGTGAGCAAACTCTTCCTCTTCACACACTTCCAGACCTTCACCGATGAGGATCTTGGTGGTGGGGGGCACGGTCACGCCGGACATTTCGGCGATCTTGGTCGCTGGCTGGCCCACGATGTTGGCGTTCATGGCACCGTTGATCAGGATGACCTTGCGGACCTTGTCAGCTTCTTCTTTGGTCAGCACATAACCGTTGTGAGTCGCGAAACGCTCTTTCACCTGGTCATAGATGGAGTCAACGACGATGACGGCTTGCTCGGAGGCACAGACCACACCGTTGTCGAAGGTTTTGGACATCAGGATGGAGGCGACGGCGCGCTTCACATCGGCAGTTTCGTCGATAACAACAGGCACGTTACCGGCACCTACACCGATGGCAGGCTTGCCAGAGGAGTAAGCGGCTTTCACCATGCCCGGGCCACCGGTGGCCAGGATCAGGTTGATGTCGTTGTGCTTCATCAGGGCGTTGGAGAGTTCAACGGTCGGTTGATCGATCCAGCCGATGATGTCTTTCGGCGCACCGGCGGCAATGGCTGCATCCAGTACCAGCTTGGCAGCGGTATTGGTGGAGTTCTTGGCACGGGGGTGCGGGGAGAAGATGATGGCGTTGCGGGTCTTCAGGGAGATCAGTGATTTGAAGATCGCAGTGGAGGTCGGGTTGGTGGTCGGTACGATACCGCAGATGATACCTACCGGCTCGGCGATGGTGATGGTGCCCATCTCGTCATCTTCACTGAGGATGCCGCAGGTCTTCTCTTCTTTGTACTTGTTGTAGATGTATTCGGAGGCGAAGTGGTTCTTGATAACCTTGTCTTCGATGATACCCATACCGGACTCTTCCACGGCCATCTGGGCCAGGGGGATACGGGCATTGCTGGCGGCCAGGGCGGCGGCACGGAAGATCTTGTCTACCTGCTCTTGCGAGAAGCTGGCGAATTCACGCTGTGCTTCTTTGACGCGGGCGACCAGTGCATCCAGTTCAGCCATATTGGTTACTGCCATGTTTATCTCCTGATGATTTGAAAACTGTTTAGTAAGACGTTGGCAATGCCCGGCAATTATAGATGCCCTGTCAAGAACAGAATCACCACAACGGGGTATTTACATGCCTTACTAAATCGCTTTCTGAGTCGATTATAGAGCGGGGCTGACTCAGAAAAACTTGATCTGGATCATGTGTAACAAAAGAACAAAAGAAATTTTGTTTCACAATACATGTTTGCCAGATGTTGCGCAGTTGTTGAGTGGGCCAGAAGCGGGATGAATGGGGCGTGAACAGGGGCTCACGCACCATTTTTCAAGCAGTTAGCACGACTACGTCCCAGTGTCCCCGGTGCGGACCCTGGGGCAGTATGGGGGCGGCATTGTGATAGAAACGGCGATCATCCAGGATCAGATACTCGCCAGCGTTTAATTGTTGTTGAAAAAATGGTTGTTCTTTTAATCCATGATAGAGCTGCAAGGCGCCGCCGCTGACCCCGTCACTGCCACAAAAGAACACCCCGATGAAATCAAAGCCGTCCTGATGCACGCCTTCCGGGGCGGGCGGCACGCTTTCACCTTCGCCGGTGACGATGCGCATCTGGTGAATGCCGATGGCCTGGCCATCCGCCAGCCGGGTATGGCGGGCAAAGCGGGTCAGCATTAGCTGGAAGGTAGGGTGGGCGACGAAGGCGGGATCCAGCTCGGCATAGGTTCTGGGCACGTCCCCCAAAAACTTGTTGATGGCGGCCGCCTGAAAGAAGACGCCGTTGTCGAGGGGATAAAAGCGGCTGCCCTCTTTTTCAACCCGGCCGTAACGGCGTTCGCGAAAGCGGCCCTGGATATAGGGATCAACCGGCAGCCGGTCGAAGAAGCCCTGCAGGGGGGCGACACTGTCTGCGGGCAGTGAATCCAGATGCCATTGCAACTTGATGTCCGTATCAATCATTACAAAATCCTTTTTTACGAAGATGAAATGTTGCGCCAAAACTCCGTGGCCGCATAAAACTCGAAGTGATTTTATCAGAGTGTTAAATGGCGACAATCTTTATTAACAACTCGATATGTTGAATTTCGTCGTGACATTAGAGGAACTAACTGAAAAGCCACGGAAAGGGTGAGATTATTTGATTGGTGAAGGTTTCGGCCATGGTGTAAATTTACGCACGGTTTATCGGGGTGGCCCGCAGGGCCTCGTTCTACTTCTGGATGGCGCCTATGGCAGCAATTGACGTCTCTTTATATCTGAAGTTTTTCATCGGCTTGTTCGCGATCATCAACCCGCTCGGCCTGTTGCCGGTGTTTGTCAGCCTGACCAGCCATCAAACGCCGGAAGAGCGGATGAAGACCAACACCACCGCCAACATTGCGGTGATGATCATCCTGCTGGTTTCCATGTACATGGGGCAGCTGATCCTCGATGGTTTCGGCATCTCGCTGGCGTCGTTTCGCATTGCCGGCGGCTCGCTCATCACCCTGATCGCCTGGTCCATGCTGCAGGGCAAGCTGGGGGAGGTGAAGCACAACAAGCAGGAGAAAGGGGAGCTCGCCGCGCGGGAATCTGTCGCTGTGGTGCCGCTGGCGCTGCCGCTGATGGCCGGCCCCGGCGCCATCTCTTCCTCTATTGTCTATGCCAGCCAGAGCACCTGGTCCCAGATGCTGGGGATGTCGGTGGTGGTGATGGTGTTTGCCTTCTGCTCCTGGCTCATCTTCCGCGCCGCTCCCCTGCTGTTCAAGGTGATGGGCAACACCGGCATCAACGTGGTCACCCGGATCATGGGTCTCATCATGATGTCGCTTGGCATCGAGATCATGGTGGCGGGGATCAAGGGGGTCTTCCCCGGATTGATGTGATTCAGGTCTGTTTTGTTGGAGCCGGTCCTCGTGACCGGCTTTTTATTGTTTCTTTTTTGTTGGTCATTTCCTAGAATCGAGCGAGTTTGTATAAAAAACGTCCATCGCGCGATATTTAAATTCTGAATAATTGGTTAAAAGCTGCTTTTTTGACCATGAAGTCCAGTCCTGCCTGACAATATCTATTGCATTATCAGAAATGTCAGGGAATTATGCTGGCAGCGGGGTACTTATCCCGTTGATGGAAAATTGCATGGAATGTTCTTGTGGAGTATGGAAATGACTCATAAAAAAACAATGATTAATACCCTCTTGGTGGCAGCACTGTTCGGCGGTGTCAACGCGGCACAAGCCGCCGATGTTCCCGCAGGTACCAAACTGGCTGACGTTCAGCAGCTGGTAAAAGGCAATGGCTCCGAGCCTGCCACTCTCGACCCGCACAAAACCGAAGGAACGGTTGAATCCAATATTCTGCGTGACCTGTTCGAAGGTCTCGTTGCCTCCGGCCCCAAAGGGGAAGTGCTTCCCGCCATGGCCGAGTCCTGGGAAACCAAGGACAACAAACACTTCGTGTTCCACCTGCGCAAAGATGCCAAGTGGTCCAACGGGGATCCCGTGACAGCCCACGATTTCGAGTTCGCCTTCAAGCGGGCCGTGGATCCCAAGACGGCGTCTCCCTACTCCTGGTATCTGGAGATCCCGACCATCGTCAATGCCAGCGAGATCATCGCCGGCAAGAAAGCGGCCGACACCCTGGGCGTGAAGGCCGTGGACGACTATACCTTCGAGGTGCAGCTGGAGAAGGCGGTGCCTTACTTCGTCAGCATGCTCTCCCACACCACCACCTACCCGGTGCCGAAGAAGGTGATCGAGAAGTTCGGTGACAAGTGGACCCAGCCCGGCAACATGGTATCCAACGGTGCCTATGTGCTGAAGGATTGGGTGGTCAACGAGCGCGTCGACGTCGAGCGCAACCCGAACTACTGGAACAACGCCAAGACCGTCATCAACAAGGTGACCTATCTGCCGATCCAGTCCACCAACGCCGAGCTGAACCGCTATCTGGCTGGCGAAGTGGATCTCACCTACAACATGCCCATCGAGCGCTTCAAGCAGATGAAGAAAGAGCTGCCGAACGAGGTGAAGGTGAGCGGCTATGTTGGTACCTACTACTACCAGTACAACTTCAAGCACAAGCCGTTTGATGACGTGCGGGTGCGTACCGCCCTCTCTTATGCCATCGACCGCAATGTGATCGCCGACAAGGTGATGGGCAAGGGCGAGACTCCGGGCTACACCCTGGTGCCTGATTTCGTGGACGGCTTCAAGCCGGTGGCGCCGGCCTGGTCCAAGCTGACCCAGGCAGAGCGTGATGCCAAGGCGAAAGAGCTGCTGACCGAAGCCGGTTTCGGCCCGGGCAAGCCGCTCAAGTTCGAGCTGCTCTACAACACCGACGACAATCACAAGAAGGTGGCGGTCGCCGTGGCCTCCATGTGGAAGAAGCTGGGCGTGCAGGTGAGCCTGGTCAACCAGGAATGGAAAACCTACCTGGAAACCAAGAAACAGGGTCAGTTTGATGTGGGCCGTGCCGGCTGGATCGCCGACTACAACGAAGCCTCTTCCATGCTGGATCTGATGCAGACCACGCACGGCAACAACGACGGCAAATACTCCAACCCGGCGTTTGACAAGCTGATGAACGAGTCGCGCAATCAGGTGGATGCCGATGCCCGCAACAAGCTCTATGTGCAGGCTGAAGAGATCCTGGCCAAGGACATGCCGATCGCTCCCATCTATCAGTACGTGACCTCCCGCATGGTCAAGTCCTACGTGGGCGGCTACCCGGCCAACCCGCTGGACAACCTCTACAGCAAAGACATGTACATCATTGCTCACTGAGTAAAGTAACACGTCGCATAACAAAGCAGGCCCGCCGGATGGCGGGCCTTTATTACAACCGCGACCCTTTGGAAGCAGTACAGGACAGGAATTGTCTATGTTGAAATTCATTTTTAAACGTCTACTGGAAGCGATCCCGACTCTGCTGGTCTTGATCACCGTCTCCTTCTTCATGATGCGTTTCGCGCCGGGCAACCCCTTCACCAGCGAACGCTCCCTGCCGCCGGAAGTACTGGCCAACATCGAAGCCAAATATGGCCTCGACAAGCCCATCGGTGTGCAATACCTCACCTATCTGGGTAACCTTGTCCAGGGCGACCTCGGTCCCTCCTTCAAATACAAGGACTTCACCGTCAACGATCTGGTGAGCCAGGCGCTGCCGGTATCGGCCAAGATTGGCTCCTTCGCCTTTCTGTTCGCGGTGACGCTGGGGGTCACCTTCGGCACCATTGCCGCCTTGAAACAGAATACCGTCATCGACTACCTGTTGATGTCGTCGGCGATGGCCGGGGTGGTGATCCCGGGCTTTGTGCTGGCGCCCTTGCTGGTGTTGCTGTTCAGTATTCATCTCGGCTGGTTCCCGGCCGGTGGCTGGCAGGGCGGCGGGGTGCAATTCATGGTGCTGCCGGTGTTCGGCATGATGATGTACTACATCTCCGCCATCTCGCGGATCATGCGGGGCAGCATGATCGAGACCATGAACTCCAACTTCATCCGCACCGCCCGCGCCAAGGGCTTGCCGCTGCGCCACATCATCCTCAAACACGCGCTGCGTCCGGCCATGCTGCCGGTGGTCTCCTATCTGGGGCCGGCGTTCGTCGGCATCATCACGGGTTCCGTGGTGATCGAGACCATCTTCGGCCTGCCGGGGATTGGCCAGCTGTTCGTCAACGGTGCCCTCAACCGTGATTACTCCATGGTGCTCGGTCTGACCATTCTGGTCGGCGCCCTCACCATCACCTTTAACGCCGTGGTCGATATTCTCTATGCCTTTATCGATCCCAAGATCCGTTACTAAGTCGGGAGTACATCATGGTTGTCACAACTGAAAAACGCGAAGCCGTCGAGGCGTTCGCCCAGCAAGTGGAAGTGGTGGAAGGACGCTCCCTGTGGAAGGATGCCCGTCGCCGTTTCCTGCGCAACAAGGCCGCGCTCACCAGCCTCATCATCCTGACCATCATCGGTCTGGCGGTGATCGTGGGGCCGCATCTGTCCCAATACACCTTCGACGATCCTGACTGGGGCGCCATGCAGGCGGCTCCGGACATGGAAACCGGCCACTGGTTCGGCACCGACAGCCTGGGGCGCGATCTGTTCGTGCGTACCCTGCTCGGCGGGCGCATCTCGCTGATGGTCGGCATCATGGGGGCCATGGTGGCCGTCATCATCGGCACCCTCTACGGTGCAGCCTCCGGCTTCATCGGCGGCCGGGTCGACAGCCTGATGATGCGGGTGCTTGAGATCCTCAACGCCTTCCCCTTCATGTTCTTCGTGATCATGCTGGTGACCTTCTTCGGCCGCAACCTGGCGCTCATCTTCATCGCCATCGGCGCGGTGAGCTGGCTCGACATGGCGCGGATCGTGCGAGGCCAGACCCTGAGCCTCAAGAGCAAGGAGTTCATCGAGGCGGCTCACGTCTGCGGCGTCTCCAAGTGGAAGATCATCACCCGTCACATCGTGCCGAACGTGCTGGGTATCGTGGCGGTCTACGCCACCCTGCTGGTGCCGGGCATGATCATGTTCGAATCCTTCCTGAGCTTCCTGGGGCTGGGCGTACAAGAGCCCATGACCAGCTGGGGCGCTCTGCTGGATGAAGGCTCCAAGTCGATGGAAGTGGCCATCTGGCAACTCCTGTTCCCCGCCGGTTTCATGGTGGTGACCCTGTTTTGTTTCAACTTCCTCGGGGATGGTCTGCGTGACGCCCTCGATCCGAAGGATCGCTGAGAAAGCGGCGAAAGATCGCTGATAGAACGGCGAAGAAGCGCTGAAACAACGCGCCGAGGGGCCGCAGAGTGCGGCTCAATCGGGCGGATGGCGCATCGGATCGACAGGAAAACGTCACGAGAGATCGATAAGGAGTTTTTATGAAATTACTGGATGTAAAAGATCTGCGGGTCGAGTTCAAGACCCCGGACGGCAATGTGGTGGCGGTCAACGACCTCAACTTCTCCCTCGCTGCGGGAGAGACCCTGGGGATCGTCGGTGAGTCCGGTTCGGGCAAATCCCAGACCGCGTTCGCCATCATGGGGCTGCTGGCCAAGAACGGTGTCATCACCGGTTCGGCCAAATTTCAGGGCGACGAGATCCTGAATCTGCCGGAGCACAAGCTCAACAAGATCCGCTCCGAGAAGATCGCCATGATCTTCCAGGACCCCATGACCTCGCTCAACCCCTACATGAAGGTGAAGGATCAGCTGATGGAAGTGCTGATGCTGCACAAGGGCGTCAGCAAGGCCGAAGCGTTCGAAGAGTCGGTGCGCATGCTGGACGCGGTCAAGATCCCGGAAGCGCGCAAGCGGATGGGGATGTATCCCCACGAGTTCTCCGGTGGCATGCGCCAGCGGGTGATGATCGCCATGGCGCTGTTGTGCCGGCCGCAACTGCTGATCGCCGACGAGCCGACCACCGCGCTGGACGTGACCGTGCAGGCCCAGATCATGACCCTGATGAACGAGCTCAAGCGCGAGTTCAATACCGCCATCATCATGATCACCCACGACTTGGGCGTAGTGGCGGGTATCTGCGACAAGGTGCTGGTGATGTATGCCGGCCGTACCATGGAGTACGGCAAGGTCAACGACATCTTCTATCGCCCGAGCCACCCCTATACCGAGGGCTTGTTGCGCGCCATTCCCCGCCTCGACACCGAAGGGGAAGAGCTGCCCACCATCCCGGGCAATCCGCCCAACCTGCTGCGTCTGCCCACCGGCTGCCCCTTCCAGGAGCGCTGCCACCGGGTGAGCGAGATTTGCGGCAAGCAGTCGCCGATCCTTACACCGTTCAACGACGGCCGGGAGCGGGCCTGCCACTGGGTATCGGATGCCATGATCAAGGGAGCGAACTAAATGGGGACTGACAAGAAACTGCTGCTGGAAGTGTCCGACCTCAAGGTCCACTTCAGCATCAAGAGTGACAAGGCCTGGCCCTGGGCCAAACCCTCCGCCCTGAAGGCAGTGGACGGGGTGACCCTGCGCTTGTACGAAGGGGAGACCCTCGGCGTGGTGGGCGAGTCCGGCTGTGGCAAGTCCACCTTTGCCCGGGCGCTGATCGGCCTGGTGCCGGCCACCGACGGCAAGGTTGTGTGGCTGGGCAACGATCTGACCAAGCTCGACCAGAAGGCGCTGCGCGAGAAGCGCAAAGAGATCCAGATGATCTTCCAGGATCCGCTGGCCTCCCTCAACCCGCGCATGACCATCGGCGACATCATCGCCGAGCCGCTCATCACCTTCTATCCCGACCTCTCCCGAGATCAGGTGAAGGAGAAGGTGCGGGCCATGATGAGCAAGGTGGGGCTCTTGCCCAACCTGGTCAACCGCTATCCTCATGAGTTCTCCGGCGGTCAGTGCCAGCGCATCGGCATCGCCCGGGCGCTGATCCTCGAGCCCAAGATGATCATCTGTGACGAGCCGGTGTCGGCGCTGGATGTCTCCATCCAGGCGCAGGTGGTCAACCTGCTCAAGGCTATCCAGAAGGAGATGGGGCTGTCGCTCATCTTCATCGCCCACGACTTGTCGGTGGTCAAGCACATCTCGGATCGGGTGCTGGTGATGTATCTGGGCAATGCGGTGGAGCTGGGGACCCGCAAGGAGATCTTCGCCAACCCCTTGCACCCCTATACCAAGGCGCTGATGTCGGCGGTGCCCATTCCGGATCCGGATCTGGAACGCAGCAAGACCATCCAGATCCTGGAGGGGGATTTGCCATCGCCGATGAACCCGCCGTCAGGCTGCGTGTTCCGTACCCGCTGCCCGGTGGCCGGTCCTGAGTGTGCCAAGACCCGGCCTCAGCTCGAGGGCAACTTCGACCATGCGGTCTCCTGCCTCAAGGCGGATCCGCTCTGAGGATGAGCAGGCAGAACTGGGCGCCCGGGTGGCGCCCTGTTTTTTTGCAGCCGGCATGAAGATGCCTCTTGGCGTTATCTTTTACCGCTGTTACTATCCGCGCAACAAGGGGAGTAACTTCTCGCCGGTTTGTCGTCATTACGGTGCACCCATATCCTGCAGTGCACCCGGCAGCCGGGCAGTTGACGCAAGTTGGCTGTAAGTGAGACCTTGCCGAGAGGCAAGGTGTATCTGCTCCAAACGCAAACCCACTGCCTCCCGGTCGTGGGTTTTGTCGTTTTTGGGAGAAGTGAACATGGGTGAATGGTGGATGTGGGCCGGTTTCTTCAGCATAGTGCTGGTCCTGTTATGGATTGATATCCGCTTTGTCGGCGGTGGCAAGGCGCACAAGGTGTCGCTCAAAGAGGCAGGGATCTGGTCCCTCATCTGGATCAGCGTGGCGCTCCTGTTCAACCTGGCCATCTGGTTCTGGCTGGATCACAGCGCAGGCCGTGAAATTGCCAACCAGAAGGGGCTGGAGTTCCTCACCGGCTACCTCATCGAGAAGGCGCTGGCGGTGGACAACGTCTTCGTCTGGTTGATGCTGTTCGGCTACTTTGCCATTCCGGCCGAGCTGCAGCGCCGGGTCCTGCTGTACGGGGTACTGGGTGCCATCGTGATGCGGGCCGGCATGGTGTTCGCCGGCAGCTGGCTCATTGAGCAGTTCCACTGGATCCTCTACCTGTTTGGCGCCTTCCTGCTGCTGACCGGGGTCAAGATGCTGTGGGCGGCCGACAAGGAGCCGGATCTCGCCAACAACCCGTTGCTGGGCTGGATGCGCCGCCGCTTCAAGGTGACGGAGACGCTGGAGAGGGAGAACTTTTTCGTCTGGCGCGATGGCGTGCGTTACGCCACCCCGCTGCTGCTCATTCTGGTGCTGGTGGAGGTGAGCGATCTCATCTTCGCGGTGGACAGCATCCCGGCCATCTTCGCGGTGACCACGGATCCCTTCATCGTGTTGACCTCCAACATCTTCGCCATCATGGGTCTGCGTGCCATGTACTTCCTGCTGGCGGGCGTTGCCGAGCGTTTTGCCCTGCTCAAGTACGGCCTGGCGCTGATCCTGATGTTCATCGGGGTCAAGATGCTGCTGCTGGATATCTTCAAGATCCCCACCGGCATTGCACTCGGCGTGGTCGCGCTGATCCTACTGGCCTCCATGGGGTTGAGCCTCTGGGTGACTCGCAAGAAAACGGCATAATTGGCAAACAAGCAAAAGGGCTCCCGCGGGAGCCCTTTTTTATGGCAAAGACTGGCTTAGCGCTTGATCTTCTTGGGGTTGGTGTAGCCCCAGATGGTGTACATGTCCGCCAGCAGGGCGCCGTTGTACTCTTCCAGATCCGCCTGTTTCACCTCGGCTTCACCCTGGCGGCCGAACAGCACCACCTCGTCACCGGGTTTCACCCCTTTCAGATCGGTCACGTCCACCATGATGGTGTTCATGGAGGTCTTGCCCACCACCGGCACCTTCTGGCCCTGGATCAGCACATAGGCCTTGTTGCTCAGCGCCCGGCGATAGCCGTCGGAGTAGCCCAGCGGCAGGTTGGCGAGCCAGGAGTCGCGCTTGAGGGTGAAGGTGCGGTCATAACCGACGGTATTGCCGGCCGGGTAGTGGTTGACGGAGGCAACCTGGGTCTTGAACGCCATCACCCGCTTGTACTCGGTGTAGGAGGGGATGGAGTCGCCGTACAGCAGGCCACCCGGGCGCACCATGTCGAAGTAGGCGTCCGGCACTTCCAGGGTGGCGAAGGAGTTGGCGGCGTGGATGGTGATCTTGCTGCGATCCAGCTTGCCCGCTTCCAGCAGCCACTGGGAGTCCAGCTTGAACTGGGCCAGCCCCATCTTGACGTCCTCTTTCTCCTCCACCGGGAAGTGGGTCATGATGCCGACCGGGGTGATCCCCTTGAGCTTGAGCATGGCCAGCGCGTCTTCCTTGGAGTCTGCCAGGCGCAGATCGATGCCGTTGCGGCTCATGCCGGCGGAGTTGAGCGCGATGTGCACCGGGATATTGGTGTGGTGGCGCTGGGCGATGTCGGCGATGCCCTGGGCACTCACCAGGCTGCCGATGAGCTCTTCCATCTTGTAGGGCAGGGCCTGTTCCACTTCGGCCGGGGTGGCGGCACGTACCCGCATCAGACGGCCGGTGAAGCCCTTCTCGCGGGCGACGCGGGCCTCTTCGTTGCTGGCGATGCCGATGCAGGGGATGCCGGCCTTGACCACAGAGGGCACCAGCAGGTCGATGCCGTGGCCGTAAGCGTCGGCCTTCATGATGGCGCAGATCTTCGGCCCTTTGTCGCCGAGACGATCCTTGAGGGTCTGGATGTTGTGCTCGAAGGCGCCGAGATCGACTTCCAGCCAGGCATTGCTGGCGGTCTGCACTTCGCCGTTGCGATGATCGCTGGCCAGCGGCAGGTAAGGGGCCGCGACGGCCTGACCGGCCAGCAGGCCCAGGATCAGGGTGGCCAGCAGTGTCTTCTTGTGCATGGGGTGGTTCCTTTTTTATTGTTTGGGTTGAGGTGCATGACGGTCGTTAGGGGCCGTTTTCACGCAGATGGGATAAAGTGTAGCCAAGACATTGTTATTGTTATGAACTTTGACAATTTTCCAGGGCGCTATTCCCGTCGGGAAGTGTAACGCAAGGTGCCGATCGTGGCACCCTCCAGGAGTCAATAGATGATGAGTCTTGAGTGTCGGGTGCCACCGCTGCTGTTGTTTGGCCTGATCGTGGCGGCCATGCTGGGATGGGGGGGCGTAGCAGAGAGCAATTCTGGCGCCGGTTGGCGGGTAGCTGCTCTGTTGTTGGCGGTGCTGGGTACTGTGTTTGGCTTGGGGGGCGTGCTGCGCTTTCGCCGCCAGGGTACCACGGTGACGCCGCTGCACCCCGAGCAGGCCAGTGCGCTGGTAACGGGCGGGCTCTATCGCCTCAGCCGCAATCCCATGTACCTGGGGCTGCTCTGCTGGACGATGGCACTGGCCTGTTATCTGGGCGGGCTGCTGGTGTGGCTCGGTCCGCTGCTGCTGTGGGGCTGGCTCAGCCGCTGGCAGATAGTGCCGGAGGAGCGGGCGCTGCGGGCCCGCTTTGGCGATGGCTATGCTGATTATTGCCGGCGGGTGAGGCGTTGGTGCTGAGCCTTGCCGTGTCGCCATGAGACATAAAAAAACGGCCCGCATCTGCGGGCCGTTTTGATGGAGGTGATGCGGGGATCACGCCTTGGCGGTGTCCACGTCACCCAGGGGTTCGGTTTCACCCAGACTGTCTTCGCTCTTGGCGACCACGCTGGCGGCGATGGCGTTGCCCAGCACGTTGGTGGCGGAGCGACCCATGTCGAGGAAGTGGTCGATGCCAAGCAGCAGCAGGATGCCTGCTTCCGGGATGTGGAACTGGTTGAGGGTGGCGGCAATCACCACCAGGGAGGCGCGCGGTACGCCGGCCATCCCCTTGGAGGTGACCATCAGCAGCAGCAGCATGGTGATCTGCTGGGCCATGGAGAGCTCGATGCCGTAGGCCTGGGCGATGAACATCACCGCGAAGGTGCAGTACATCATGGAGCCATCCAGGTTGAAGGAGTAGCCCATCGGCAGCACGAAGCTGGCGATACGTTTGTCACAACCGAACTTCTCCAGACGATCCAGGGTCTTGGGGTAGGCAGCTTCGGAGCTGGCGGTGGAGAAGGCCAGCAGGATCGGCTCGCGGATCATCGCCAGCAGGGTCACGATGCGGCGGCGGATAAACAGGCTGCCCATGGCGATCAGCAGCAGCCAGAGGCAACCCAGAGCCAGGTAGAACTGCGCCATGAAGGTGCCGTAGGTGGCGAGGATACCGAGCCCTTCCTTGGCGACCATGGCGGCAATGGCGCCAAACACCGCGAACGGGGCGAAGTTCATCACGTAGCCGGTCACTTTGAGCATGATCTCGGCGGCGCTGGCCATCAGCATGACCACCGGTTTGGCGGCATCACCCAGTGCGGCGGCAGCCAGCCCGAAGAACAGGGAGAACACCACGATCTGCAGGATCTCGTTGGTGGCCATCGCCTCGATCACGCTTTTGGGAATGGCGTGGGTGACGAAATCCTTGAGGGAGATGGCGCTGGCAACCACGCCGGAGCTGGCGGTGTCGTCAGGCAGGGAGAGGGAGAGCCCCACGCCCGGTTGCATCAGGGTGACCATCACCAGACCCAGGGTCAGCGACAGCAGGGAGGCCAGCATGAACCAGCCCAGGGTCTTGGCGCCGATACGGCCCACGGTGCGGGTATCGCCCATCTTGGCGATGCCAACCACCAGAGTGGTGAACACCAGGGGGGCGATGATCATCTTGATCAGACGCAGGAAGATATCGGTCAACAGTGTGATGTCGCTGGCAAAGCCGGCGGCCTGGTCAGGGGCAAACATGCGATAGCCCTGGCCAGTCAGGATACCAACCAGCATCGCGATGAGGATGGCAACCGTCAATTTGTTCATTTTCATGGGGTGGGTCCCAGTTTTGATAAGTGCAGAGCGTTTCAAGCGGCAAGGGTGCCACTTCAGTCCGTTTTTGTGATCCGAGCCGTAGATTCCTGACAGCCGGTGTGCTGGCAGCATGCCTAATCCGGGGGGGTAAATCCAGCGCCTTGTGGCAGAATTTTATCTTGTCATTAGTTGTATGTGATATAGATCTTGCAATTTAGCTATATTAATCGCTGTTTATTTTAATGTTTGCAAGATAATCGGCTTTCATGGTTTGGTCGTTTTTCGCGCTTCGAGTGAGGGTGAAGATGAGCAACGCCGAGATGCGGTGCTCCACGGTGCGCTGATCCAGAAAGGGATCTGGCTCGTCGTCATCGAACCCGAACAGGGGGCGACTCGGCGTCACCCTGACCGCGTCCCGTTGCAGGGTCAATTCATTGACCTCAAGCCACTGATAACCTTCGGCCTGTGCCACTTCACCGGCCCGTTTCAGCACATATTTGCGGGCGGTTTCCCGGCTCACCAGATCGTTGCCGACAAATTCCAGCTGCCACTTGTCAGGCGCGAGCCGGGTCTGGGAGAAACCGGTCTGGCCGTTCCAGAACGATGGCTGGCTCTGATAAGGGGTGGCGCAGCCGAGCAGCAGGAGAGCGCAGAGGCCGAGCCACAGCAGACGCTGGCAAAAGGGGCGGGGAGAGGGCATCTCGAACACCGGTTGGCAACACAGGGCATCACTACAGCACAAACCGATCGGCGGCACAATGCAGGCCCCGTGGTGGCGCGCCGCGCCAAAAAGAAAAGGCCTTGTCATCTGACAAGGCCTTTCTCGGGGAATTTGGTCGGTGTGAGAGGATTCGAACCTCCGACCCTCTACACCCCATGCAGATGCGCTACCTGGCTGCGCTACACACCGACGGAGTCAGCTCGGCTGACGGGGGCTGAGTTTATGGAGATGGGCCCTGCCTGTCAACAGCGGAAATTCCACTCCGGGATCGTTCGCCTGCTTTGCGAGCAATCTGCGCTTAAAGTGCCGCCAATCGCCGAAAAACCGCGCATGACAGGGCCGTGAGCGACTGCAAAAAAACAGGCCGCCCGGGTGGGCGGCCTGTGATGGCGCTGTGCTGACGGCGCACATAGAAGAGGGGTCAGCGGGTGAAGGTGAGCCGCTTGCCCAGCACCTCGTTGGTGACCTGACCGTTTTGCCAGGCGATCTGGCCGTTGACCAGGGTCATCTCCACCGTGCTGTGGAAACGGTAGCCGTTGAAGGGCGACCAGCCGCACAGATAGAGCAGGTTGCTGTCGTTGACCACGTAGGGCTTGCCCAGATCCAGCAGCACCAGGTCGGCGAAGTAACCCTCGCGGATGTAGCCGCGATCCTGCACCTGGAAGCGCTCGGCCACCGCGTGGGAGGTTTTTTTGACGATGGTCTCCAGCGAGAATACCCCGTTGTGGTAGAGCTCCAGCAGGGCCAGCAGGGAGTGCTGCACCAGCGGCACGCCGGACGGCGCCTTGAAGTAGCTGTTCTGCTTCTCTTCCCAGGTGTGGGGGGCGTGGTCGGTGGCGATGATGTCGAGCACGTCATTGCGCACCGCATCCAGCAGGGCGTGCTGGTCGGCGGCGCTCTTCACCGCAGGGTTGCACTTGATCTGGCTGCCCAGGGTGTCGTAGTCCGCCTCGTTGAAGAACAGATGGTGAACGCACACCTCGGCGGTGATGTTCTTGTCCTTGAGATCCTTCAGATCCGGGGTGGCGGTGAAGAGCGACAGCTCCTTGGCGGTGGTCAGGTGCAGCACGTGCAGCTTGGCGCCGTACTGCTTGGCCAGGGAGACCGCCAGGCTGGAGGACTTGTAGCAGGCGTCGGCGCTGCGGATGCGGCCGTGCTCGCGCATCGGCACATCTTCGCCCCACTTGGCGCGGGCTTCGTCTTCCAGCACCTTGATGGTGGGGGTGTCCTCGCAGTGGGTGACGATCATCACCGGGCTCTCGCGGAAGATGGCGGCCAGGGTCTCCTGATTGTCCACCAGCATGTTGCCGGTGGAGGCACCCATGAAGATCTTGATGCCGCAGGACTGTTTCGGATCGAGCTTCTTGATCTCTTCCAGGTTGTCGTTGGTGGCGCCGAGGTAGAAGCTGTAGTTGGCGGCGGAGGAGTTGGCGGCTATCTGGTATTTGGCTTCGAGGGCATCGAGGGTGGTGGTCTGGGGATTGACGTTGGGCATTTCCATGAAGCTGGTGGTGCCACCGGCCACGGCGGCCCGGGATTCACTGGCGATGGTCCCCTTGTGGGTCAGCCCTGGCTCCCGGAAGTGGACCTGATCATCGATCATTCCGGGGATGAGGTGGCGGCCCGCGGCATCGATCACCACTGCATCGGGGGCGCTGATATCCGGGGCGATGCGGGCGATCCGTTCCCCCTCGATCAGCACGTCGGAGGCATAGATGCGGCCTTCGTTGACCAGGGTGGCATTCTTGATAAGCAATTTGTTCATGGGGGGTTCCAGTTCCTTTGCCGATAATCGCGGGTCATAATAGCGCAAACCGCCCTTTCTCTGTAGCAAGGCCTGACTGATGAAGTTATTTGTAAAAGATTTGACCGTGATCGACTCCAGCTACCTGTGCGAACGCCGCGGCATGGTGGGGGAGAGCTGGCTGGTGGACATCGAAATGAGCGGCGAGCTCAACGAGATGAGCATGTTGCTGGACTTCGGCCGGGTCAAGAAACTGATCAAGTCGATCATCGATGACGAGGTGGATCACAAGCTGCTGGTGCCGACCGAATGCCCCCTGGTACAGGTGGCCCAGCTGGATGGTGACGAGAGCACCGTCGATCTGCTGCGGCCGGGTCGCTCCATTCACCTGCGCTGCCCGAGCCAGGGCTTTGCCTTCATTCCGGCCCCCCAGGTGGACAAGGAGTCCGTCACCCGCTATCTGCTGTCGGTGCTGGCCAAACGGCTGCCGGGCAACATCAAGGATCTGTCGCTGACCCTGCGCCAGGAGGCCATCGACGGCGCCTTCTACCACTACAGCCACGGCCTCAAGAAGCACGACGGCAACTGCCAGCGCATCGCCCACGGCCACCGCTCTCCCATCGAGATCCACGTGGACGGCGAGCGCGACCAGGAGCTTGAGCTCAACTGGGCCGAGCGCTGGGCCGACATCTATCTGGGGACCGACGAGGATCGGGTGGTCCTCGGCGATCTCGCGTTGAGCGAGCAGGCCAAGGCCATCCTGCAAGAGGCTGGCGAGCACTACGTCGGCTTCAAGTATGTGGCGCCGCAAGGGCTGTTCCAGCTGGCCATGCCGGCGGCGGAGGTGGAGATGATCGACACCGACACCACCATCGAGCTGCTGGCCCACTACATCGCCCGCGAGGTGAAGAAGAGCGTGGGCGACAAGTTCATCAAGATTGTCGCCTATGAAGGGGTGGGCAAGGGCGCCATCGCCTACGCCTGATCCCGCGCCGCTTGCCAGTAAAAAACAAGGCCCCGCATCTGCGGGGCCTTGTCGTTGCCGGGGCTGGCGTGGGTGTCAGGCGCTGAGCCGGAAGCGCTTGACCAGGCTCTCCTGCTGCTCGGCCAGCGAGTCGAGCTGCTGGCTGGTCTCGGCCACCCGCTCTATGCCCTGATAGTTGAGATCCGAGATGTCGGAGATGCGGTTGAGGTTGGTGGCGATGTCGGCACTGGTGGCCTGCTGCTGCTCGGCGGCGGAGGCGATCTGGCTCGACATGTCGCTGATGAGCACCACTATGCCCTGTACCTCCTCCATGGCGTTGTTGGCGTGGGAGCTCTGATCCATGCAACTGTCCATCTCGCGCGAGCACTCCTGCATCACGGTCACCGCCTTGGCGACCCCCTGCTGCAGGTTCTCGATCATGGTCTGGATTTCGCTGGTGGACTGGGCGGTGCGTCCGGCCAGGCTGCGCACCTCGTCGGCCACCACTGCAAAGCCGCGCCCCTGCTCGCCGGCCCGGGCCGCTTCGATGGCCGCATTGAGGGCCAGCAGGTTGGTCTGCTCGGCGATGCCGCGAATGACGTCGAGGATGTTGCCGATCTGGCCGCTCATGGCACTCACGTCGCCAATCACCTTGCCGGTCTGCTGCAGCTTGCCCGCCAGCTGGTGGGTGGTGGTGATGTTGCCGGCCATCACCTTGCGGCCGGTCTCGGAGGCTTTCTCCACGTCCATCACCCGCTCCAGGGTCTGGTTGGCGGCCTGGGCCACCTCGCGCACCGAGGCCTCCATCTGGGTCATGGCGGCGGCGACCGAGGCGGTCTCCTGACGCTGTTTCTCCAGATCCGCCCGCACCGATTCGGTGGTGTGGCGGTTGTCGTGGGCGGCGTTGTTGAGCTGGGCCGACGCCTGGGAGAGCTGGCTCAACACCTCGCCCATCTGCTCGATCAACAGGTTGACCTGGCTGCCGAGCCGGCCGAATTCGTTGTTGCTGCGAAAACCGATGCGCTGGGTCATGTCGCCCTGGGTCACCTCGGTCAGCACCCGCAGCAGCTCCTTGAGCGGACGGCGAATGGCCTTGCCGAGGGTATAGGCCACCAGGATGGCGATGGTGATGGCGATGACCAGTGCCACCCCCTGGGTGAGGGTGCTCTGGGTCTGCACCTTGCCGGAGGCGCGGATGCTGTTGTTCATCAGCCGCTGGCTCTGGGCGGTGATCTGTTCGAGCTTGCTCTGGATGTTGACGATGAGCTTGCTGGCCTGCTTGCTCTGCTCGCGCATCCGCTCCTGCTGCTGCATCAGCGCCAGGTACTGGGCCAGCACGCCGTCGCTGGCGGTGGTGTCGCGCACGAAGCCGTGCACGTAGTGGCCCATGTTGTTGTCAAAGTCCTTGAGCTCCCCCTGCAGATCCTTGATGGTGCTGTTGAAGCCCTCGATCTGCATCTTGTTGCGCTTGAGCGCCGCCTCGATGGGGGCGGGGATGCTCTGGTTGAGGGCATCCATGGTGGAGAGTTCAATGGCGGAGAGCTTGGTGGTCAGGGTCTCGGAGAGCATCTTGATGAAGCTGTCGTCGATGGTGATCATCATGTCCCCCAGGTTCTTCTTGAACTGGGGCAGGCTGACCTGGAACTGACCCTTGGCCTGGTTCACCTTGTAGAGCCGGGTGAGCAGGGCCTGGTGTTCGGTGGGCAGGGTGTCGGTCAGCTGCAGGTAGTCCTTGACCAGCTGGTTGAGCGCGCCGAGCTCCCCCTGCAGCTCCGGGTGTTCTGCCGCCTGTCGGGCGAGGGTGGCGAGAGTCTGGTCGACCAGTGCCTTGGCCTGCTGCAGCTCGGCCACTTCGGCCGGGATCTGCTTGAGATCCTGCTCGGTCAGCACGTCGGTGAGCCACTTGTTGGCACTGAGCAGACTGATCTGGGTCTGGCTGCTGGCGATCACCAGCGGCATGGTCTGCCGGGTGACCTGATCCAGCGCCTGATTGAGCTCGCTCTGGCTGCGGAAGGTGAGTACCGAGGTGGCCGCCATCACGGCCACCAGGATGGCAAAGCCAAGATAGACCCTCTGCAAGATGGAGAGGTCTGACATTGTTTGTTTCATTATTGTCCCGCTGTATATGCAAAAGTCCCTTGCCTGAATACCCCGTCCATTTGATACCCTGCTACCACTGTGGGCGAGCAACGTCGGCAGACGTCTTCCGGCTATCGGTATTTTTAACAATAACTGAAGAGAATGGGACAACGGCTGTGTCAAATGTCGGCTTGTGTCACACTTGCCGGGCCTTGATGACGGGCGTTGGAACCGCTTGAGACAGGCATTGAATTTTCTTTTTCATATAAAGGAGTTATCCATGGCGCAAGAAACCATTTTCAGCAAAATCATCCGCAAAGAGATCCCCGCCGACATCCTTTATCAAGACGACCTGGTGACCGCCTTTCGCGACATCCAGCCCAAGGCCAAGACCCATATCCTGATCATCCCCAACGTGCTGATCCCCACCGTCAACGACGTGGAGCCGGATCACGAGCTGGCGCTGGGCCGGATGTTCACCGTCGCCCGCAAGCTGGCCAGCGAGGCAGGCATTGCCGAGGATGGCTACCGCCTCATCATGAACTGCAATCGCCACGGCGGGCAGGAGGTCTACCACATCCACCTGCATCTGGTCGGCGGCCAGCCGCTGGGACCCCTGCTCAGCCTGTGATGCCGCGCCTTCCTCTGGCCGGCCTGCTGCTGGCCGGTTCCCTGCTGGGGGGCTGTGCCTCCCACTGGCAAGACATGTTCGTCTCCTATTCCGATCAGATGGTGCCGCTGCGCAACCAGCTGTTGCTGGGTCATGCCGCCGAGGCGCTGTCCGAGGTGCGCGACTCCACGCCGGGGGACGATACCTATGTGCTGGACCGACTCGAGCAGGGGCGCATCGCCTGGCTGGCGAGTCAGGATGCCGCCAGCAAGCAGGCCTTTGCCGCCGCCGACAGCCGGCTGGCGTGGGAAGACAATCAGGCCGAGTACCGGGTCAGCCAGGGGCTGGCCCAGGCGGGCAGCCTGCTCACCAATGACCAGACCATGGTTTACCGTGCGCCCGATTATGAGCGCACCATGCTGCACCACTATCTGGCTCTCAACTACCTGCAGCGCGGGGATGCCGAGGGCGCCCTGGTGGAGGTGCGCCGCGCCAACCAGGTGCAGGAGCAGGCCCTCAAACGGCGGGCCGACGAGGTGCGCAAGGCAAAGCAAAAGAGCGAAGAGGCCGAGGCCGAAGGGGAGATGCGCCAGCTGATGTCGCGCGGCGCCCCCGAGCTCGACCGGCTGATCGGGCGGGTCAAGAACGGTTTCCAGAACGCCTACACCTTCTATTTCTCCGGCGTGCTCTATGAGGCGGCCGGCGATCTCAACGATGCCTGGGTCGATTATCAGCGCGGTTACCAGATAGCGCCGGACAACCGCAGTCTGCAGGATGCCTTGCTGCGCCTGGCTGTGCTGCGGGGCGCCGCAGACGAGATCCGCGAAACCGAGAAAAAGGTGGGTCGCAAAGCGCCACCACCAGCTAAAAATCAGGGCCAACTGGTGGTGCTGTTTGAAGATGGGCTGATCCCGGCACGGCGCGAGCTGTTCCTGCCGCTGCCCATCGCCACCTCCGGCGGCGATTTTCGCACCTTTACCGTCGCCATCCCCTATTACGATAATCGGGCCAGCGACACCGGGCCGCTCACGGTATCGGTGGGCAAGCGGGTCGAGCAGACCAGCGAGCTGGTCAGGCTGGAAGCGCTGGCAGCCAAGGATCTGCAGGAGCGGCTGCCCGGTATGCTGACCCGCCAGGCGCTGCGGCTGGTGGCCAAGGAGCAGGTGCGGCGCACCGCTGCCAAGGAGGGGGGTGATGTGGGCAATATTCTGGTGGGCATCTTCAATACCCTCTCGGAGCGGGCCGACACCCGCAGCTGGCTGACGCTGCCGGCGCAGGCAGCGAGCTGGCAGGGGATGCTGCCTGCGGGCGACGTGAACCTCACCCTGGGCGCGGGGGCAGCGCAGCGGCAATTGCCGCTCACCATCCACCAGGGACGCACCACCCTGGTGTGGGTGCAGCGGCTCGGCGCCGGGTTGACGACCCGGGTGATGCCGCTGTGACGGCGAACGATGGCAATACACATGAGTGACCGGTCGGGCCCCTCGGGGTCGCCGGCAAGGAGAGCAAGATGAAAGCACACGGGTTGGCTATGGGCCTGGTTCTGCTGCTGGCAGGCTGCGCCACCAATACCTCCGGCGTGGCGCTCTATGGGGCGGCGGGCGCCGCGCCAGTGGCGGAGCAGCATCAAAACGTCAATGTCACCCTGACCGAGCTCAGCCGGCGCGAACAGAACGGCCTGCTGCAGGTCAATGTGGCGGCGGCCAGCACCCAGCGCGGTGACAACAAGCTGCAATACCTGTTCTATTGGTATGATGAGGCGGGGCAGGAGGTGGCCAGCGATGGCCGCGGCTGGACGCCGCTCAAGCTGCACGGCTATCAGACCCGCACCCTGTCTGCCCTGGCGCCGAGCCCGGCCGCCCGGGGCTACCGGATTTACGTACGCGAAGTGATTGAGGAATCTTATTGATGAAAATGAATCATGCCCTGCTGATCCTGACCGGCGCCCTGCTGCTGGGCGGCTGCTCCAGCACCACCGTCAGCTATGGCGACCCGACCGAAACCGAGACGGTGACCGTCGATTACGGTTCCAGCGATCTGCAGGCCATCGCCGACAAGATGGCGGATTCCATGCTGGCGTCGCCGGCCACCAGCGAGATCACCGCCGGCGGCCGTCCGGTGATGTTCATGGACTCCATCCGCAACAAGACCTCCGAGCACATCGACACCGAGGCCATCACCGACACCATTCGTACCAAGCTGCTGCGCGCCGGCAAGTTCCGCTTCGTCGACATGAGCAAGGTGGCGGCGGTCAAGCAGCAGCTTGAATACCAGCAGAGCAGCGGCATGGTGGATCCTGCCTCCATGGTGCGCCTTGGCAAGCAGACCGGTGCCCGCTACATGGTCTATGGCAACCTCGCCAGCATCGTCAAGGACAACGGCAAGGTGAAGGATGTCTACTACCAGATGACCATGAACCTGATGGATCTGCAAAACGGCGAGCTGCTGTGGGCCGATCAGAAAGAGATCCGCAAGCAGGCCAAGAAGTCCACCTTTGGCTGGTAAGTCGAGCGAGGGCTCTCTGGAGGCCGCCGAGCGCGCCCTGCTGGCCCGCCTGCCGCCACCCTGGCGCTCGGGCCGGCTGGCGCCATTGGCCAGCGGCCTGACCAACTGCAACTATCGACTGCGCCTCCCCTCGGGGCGCAGTCACTTTTTGCGCCAGGGTCATCCCGATCCGGTGCGCCTTGGCATCGACCGGGCCACCGAATGGCAGCTCTATCAGGGGGCCGTGGGGCAGGGGCTGGCCTTGCCCTGCCATCACAGCGATCCTGCCTCTGGCCTGATGCTGCTGGACTGGTGCGACGAGCCGAACTGGCTGGCGGCGCCCCCCCCGGCCGAGGTGCAGCCAACGCTGCTGGCCGGGGTGCTGACGCGGCTGCACCGGTTGCCGGTGCCGACCGTGGTGATGGCGGTGCGGGCCCACAGCGCCGGCTATCGTGCCCGGCTGGCCCGGGTGCCGGCCTGGTTGCCGGCGCTGGAGCGGGGGCTGCTGGCCAGCCGCGAGCCCGCCGATTGCTGGCTCCCTTGCCATCATGATCTCAATCCGGCTAATTTGTTGGGGAGCCGGCCCTGGGTCATCGACTGGGAGTATGGCGCCGCCGGGCATCCCGGTTTCGAGGTGGCCAGCATCCAGCGCACCCACGGCTGGCAGGATGCCCAGCGCGAGGCACTGGAGCAGGCCTACTGCGAGCGGGCAGGGGGGCCGGTCGGCCCGCGCGGTTTTCAGAGCCGGGCCTTTTTGCCCTGGGTCGATTACATCGGGCTGCTGTGGGCGCTGCTGATGGCGGAGCAGCAGCCGGGGCCTGACTACCAGGCGCTGATCGATCTCAACCGGCAGCGGCTGGAGTAGGCATCAGGCATTATGAATCATCCGTTGCGTCAACCCTGTTTCATCAACATTGGAGCCTTGCATGGTGACCACCTTTTCCTGGCGCAAGCCCAGTCGCTGGAGTCTGCTGCTGCTCTGTCTGCTGCTGGCCGGCTGCTCCACCCGGGTCGTCTATTACTGGCTCGACGTGGCCATCGTCTGGCAGCTGGACGACTACTTCTCGCTGGATCGCAGCCAGAAGCGCTTGCTGGACAACGAAGTGAAAGGGCT
Organism: Aeromonas sp. Y318-1; assembly: GCF_027706125.1. Lineage (NCBI taxonomy): Bacteria > Pseudomonadati > Pseudomonadota > Gammaproteobacteria > Aeromonadales > Aeromonadaceae > Aeromonas > Aeromonas sp. Y318-1. The sequence continues at coordinate 48,161 of NZ_JAPDCM010000002.1, read as the reverse complement.
GATGGCCTGGCACCGCCAGCGCGAGGTGCCCCGTTATGCCGACGATCTCGATGCGCTGGCCAAGGCGGTGGCGAGCCCCATGACCCCAGCCCAGGTCTCCCGCCATCTGGATGCGGCCCAGCAGAGCCTGACCCGTACCCTGGAGAACACGGTGCCACGGGCGGTGCGGCTGGCACGCACCCTGACCGAGGCGCAGGTGGCCATGTTCATGAAGGACCGGCTCACCCGCCAGGCGGAACGGGAAAAGGAGTTTGCCGACAAGCCCAGGGAGGAGATGCTCAAGGAGTTTCGCGACAAGATGAACGAGCGGCTGGTGTTCTGGATTGGCGAGGTGAAACCGGCCCAGGCCCCGCTGGTGGCCCAGTGGGCCCAGTGGCAGTACGAGCTGCAGGCCCCCTGGCTTGAGTTTCAGACCGCCTGGACCAAGGAGCTGGACCGGCTGATGAAGCAGCGCCAGAGCCAGGACTTCGGCGCCCAGCTCACCGCCCTGCTGCAACAGGGGGACGGCCTGATGGATGGCCGCTTCACCGGCTACACCGATCAGTCGCGCCAGCGCACCGTCAACTGGCTGAGCGATCTCAGCCAGTCGCTGGACATCTCCCAGCGGGCCCACCTCTACAGCCTGCTCAAGGGCTATGCCCGCGATTTCAGGCAGATGTCGGAGGGATAATGGCGCCAAGGGGGCCGGCCGGCCCCCATGCCCTTGTTCTGGTGTGGCCCCTGTGGTAGTTTGCCCTTTCTATTATGCGGGAATTAACTTTTTGAGCCTGACCGACAAAGTGAAACTGGCGCTGATGACTCTGCTCATCACCCTCGCTCTGTTGTTCTCTACCCTCTCGGTGGAGGGGTTCAAGCTGCCCGCAGCCCAGCAGTCGGCCCAGCAGGTACAGCTGATAGGGGAGAGTGTGGCGTCGACCGATGGCGCTCAGGTGATCCACAGTGCCAGCGACAGCAACGACGGGGTCGTCAAGTTCGTCAGCTCCCACCAGAATCACCTGCTGCGGCTCGAACACTCCCTGCGCAGCGATCATCAGCCCGGCAACGTGGTGTACCAGCTGATCATGAGCTGGTCCCAGCAGGCGATCCTGCTGCTGCTGTGCGGCCTGCTGTTCTATGCCGCCCTCTTCTATCGCAAACACAGTTTCCGCGATCGGTTTGCCACCATCCATCGGCACCGGTTGCAACGCCAGCACCTGCAATACCGTTTCTGTCAGAGTTACCTCGCCTGATCCCGATGGGGTCCGGTCCTTTCGCACCACCTCATCGCCTCCTGCTGTCTGCTCACCGCGTGTGAACGGGCCACTGTCTCATTCGTATTTTCTTGCGTGCCGCCTGCGTGGCGAGTGCGCAGCCTTCTCCTGACAGAGGCTGATTTCATGAGAAAAAAGAGTCGTATCACCTTGAACCGCATGAACATGTGGCAGTACGCCCTGCTGCTGCTCATGCTGTTCACCTTTGCGTTTTACTCCCTGCCCACCTTCTTCGGTGAGCAGCCCTCTCTCGGTCTGCACGGCCAGACCAGCCTGACCGAGGCGCAGCGTACCCTGCTGGCCGACAACCGCATCGAGCCACTCAAACAGGTGCAGCAGGGCGAGCGGGTCGAGCTGGTGTTTGCCAGCCAGGCCGAACAGCAGCGCGCCAAGCAGCTGCTGGAGCAGCAGGGCTATGACAGCTCGGCGCTGACCCTGGAGTTCTACTCCAACGCCCCGGGCTGGATCAGCCAGCTCGGCGCCGCCCCCATCAAGCTCGGGCTGGATCTGCGCGGCGGCTCCCAGCTGCTGATCGGGGTCGATCTGAGCTTTGTGGTCGACAACCAGACCAAGAACCTGGTGGATATGCTGCGCACCCAGTTTCGCGAGGCGCGCCTGCGCGGCGCCAACGTGGCCCGGGTGAGCGAAGGGGAGGTGAGGGTGATTTTGCCTGAGGTGGCCGATCAGGCACCCTGGCTCACCATCATCAAGGATTCCGCCGGCACCCGGCAGGATCAGTGGACCCTCAAGCGCAGCGGCAACGAGCTGCGGCTGGTGATGAGCGAGGCCGAGCGCACCCTACTGGCCAACAACGCGGTGACCCAGAACCTGTCGATCCTGAAAAAGCGGATCAATGAGCTCGGCATCGTCGAGGCCTCGGTCCAGCGCCAGGGTCAGGACGGCATCCGCATCGAGCTGCCCGGGGTGCACAATCCCAAGCAGGCGAAAGAGGTGATCGGGGCCACCGCCTCACTGGCCTTCTACGAGGCCCAGGCCGACAGCCGCTTCTTCATGGCGGATCGCAACGGCCAGGCGGTGGGGCTGGCCCGCAAGCCGGTGCTGACCGGCGAGCACATCGTTGATGCCCGCGCCAACATGGGCGAGATGGGGCAACCCCAGGTCAACATCGTGCTCGACAGCCTGGGCGGCAGCAAGATGAACCAGTTCAGCCGCCAGAACGTGGGCAAGCCGATGGCCACCGTCTTTACCGAGTACAAGACCAATGCCGAAGGCAAGCTGCGGGCCAGGAGCGAGGTGATCAACGTCGCCACCATCCAGACCGCCCTTGGCAACCAGTTCCGCATCACCGGGATCGGCAGCCTGCCGGAAGCCCAGGAGCTGGCCATGCTGCTGCGCGCCGGCGCCCTCACCGCGCCCCTCAAGATCCTGGAAGAACGCAGCATAGGCCCGACCCTGGGTCTGCAGAACATCGAGGCGGGCTTCACCGCACTGGCGTTCGGCATGGCCGGCATGATGCTGTTCATGATGGCCTGGTATCGCAAGTTCGGCTGGGTCGCCATCACCGCACTCATCGCCAACCTGTTGATGCAGGTTGGGATGCTGGCGGTGCTGCCGGGCGCCGTGCTGACCCTGCCGGGGATCGCCGGCCTGGTGCTCACCGTCGGCATGGCGGTGGATACCCATGTGCTGATCTTTGAGCGGATCAAGGACCGGCTGCGGGAAGGGGGCTCGTTGGCCAACGCCATCGACTTTGGTTACCGCTCGGCGTTTCGCACCATCTTCGATGCCAACATCACCACCCTGATCTGCGCCGTGGTGCTCTATGCCATCGGTTCCGGGCCGCTGCAGGGCTTCTCCATCACTCTGATCCTGGGCCTCATCTCCAGCATGGTGACCGGCATCTGGGGCACGCGCGCCATCATCAACCCCCTGTGGGGCAAGAGCAGCGCCAAGCTGCTGAGGGTGTGATCATGACTGACCACCACCTGTGTCATCGCGCCGCGCGTTCGAGCCTGCTCCGCGCCCGCGTCACGCGCTTCCCTGCGGGAAGCCAGAGCCATCTGCTGTCGAGGGAACAACAATGCTGAGAATGATCATTGCCATGGGGCTGACCCGCTGGCGTTACATCGGCCTGTGGGCCTCCGTGCTGCTGACCGTGGCGAGCATCGCGGTGCTCGCCATCAACGGCCTCTCCCTCGGCCTCGACTTCACCGGCGGCATCCTGCTGGAGTTTCGCATCCAGACCCTGAAGGAGGCCCATGAGCTCAACGCCCTGTTGACGGCCCCCCTGGCGGGCGTGGTCGAGCTGCACGGCGCCGGCGTGCCCGGCGAGTGGCTGATCAAGCTGCCGCCCCACGAGCTGCCCTGGGCGGCCGAGGAGCTGGCGGTGATGCTGGGTCAGCAGCTCAACCTGCCGGTGGAGCTGCTGCGCACCACCATCGTCGGCCCCCAGGTGGGCGCCGAGCTGTTCCAGCAGGGGATGCTGGCGGTGCTGGTGGCCTCGCTCGCCATCTCCGCCTACCTGGCGGTGCGCTTCGAGTGGCGCCAAGCCATCGGCATCCTGGTGTCGGTGCTGCACGATGGTTTGGTGGCGCTGGGGCTGCTGGCGCTGTTCAACATCGAGTTCGATCTCAACGTCATCGCCGGTCTGATGGCGGTGATCGGCTACTCCCTCAACGACAGCATCGTCATCTCCGACCGCTTGCGGGACTTGCTCAGCTCGCGCACCCAGATGGGGATCCACGACTGCTCCGACGTGGCCATCAAGGCCACCTTCAGCCGTACCATGATCACCTCGGGCACCACCTTGTTCACGGTGGGGGCTCTGCTGCTGTTCGGTGGCGACGCCCTCTACGGCTTCTCCTTCACCCTGTTCGCCGGCATCCTGGTGGGCACCATCTCCTCTATCACGGTGGCCTCTACCGTGCAGGAGCTGCTGGGCCTCTCGCCGCAGGCTTACCAGAAAAAAGAAGAGGAGCTGGCGGAGGCGGCATAACTCCGTCATTCCCATGCAAAACGGGCCTTCGGGCCCGTTTTTTTATGCGCAGCTGGGACTAGGCTCAAAAGCCCGAGCCCGGTTGCAGCAAGAAGGCGGCCTCCTCGGCCGTGTCCTGGCGGCCCAGGATGGCGTTGCGGTGGGGGAAGCGGCCAAAACGCTCGACGATCACCTGATGGCGGCGGGCAAAGTCGGCAAAGCCGGCGAAGGTCTCCCGCGCCGGACCGTCTGCCTGCTCGGCCGCCAGCCCCTCGAACAGGGCCACGCTTCTGGCCTGCTGCTCGCGGGATTCGGCGTGCTCCAGCGGCAGGTAGAAAAAGACCCGCCCCAGCGGCGGCAGCGCCAGATCCGCTCCCAGCGAGAGCCCCTTGAGGCAGAGATCCCGCGCCTTGGCATCCTGGGCAAAGGCGGCGGGGGTGCCGCGGTGGATGTTGCGCGGCAGCTGGTCCAGCAGCAGGATAAGGGCCAGTCGGCCCTCGGCCGCGTCGGTCCAGTGGGCGAGCTCGCCGGCGGCGGCTGCCGCAGCCAGCTCACCGAAGCGGCTGGCGAGCAGGGCGTCGGTGTCGCTGTTTTTGCCCCACCAGAGGGGCGCTTGGCGTTTGGCGCGGGTGACGTCGTCGGTCTCTTCGCCAAACCAGAATGTGATCAGCGGTTGCCAGGGTTGCATGGAATACTCCTTGGGCCTGCGGGCACCGGATAAATCAAGGCCAAATGACCCTGATGTGGTTGCTGCCGAACGGGCGGCTTCTCGTTACACTGTGCCATCTTTTCCCGCAATAGGGATCCCCCTTCGGCCGGCATCGGTTGGTCGGTCCTGTCGGATGACATGGCCAATGTACTCGATGGTGTGGCGCTGATGATGTGGCCAACAAGGGCGTGGTGTGCTGCGGGAGGCTCTCTTCTACTGACATAAGGATTCTCTGATATGGCCGGAACCAGTTTGTTGGCCCTGCTCGACGATATTGCCAGCGTGCTCGACGACGTGGCGCTGATGACCAAGATGGCGGCGAAGAAGACCGCCGGGGTGCTGGGGGACGATCTGGCCCTCAATGCCGAGCAGGTTTCCGGGGTGCGCGCCGAGCGGGAGCTGCCGGTGGTGTGGGCGGTGGCCAAGGGGTCGTTTCGCAACAAGCTTATTCTGGTGCCTGCCGCCATCGCCATCAGTGCGCTGGTGCCCTGGCTCATCACCCCGCTCCTGATGCTGGGGGGCGCCTACCTCTGCTTCGAGGGTGCCGAGAAGCTGGCCCACAAGTTTCTGCCCCATGAGGCGAGCGAGGGGGAGGCGCACACAGCACTCATTCCCGATGATCTGGTGGCGTTTGAACAGCAGAAGATAAAGGGGGCCATTCGCACCGACTTTATTCTGTCGGCCGAGATCATCGTCATCGCCCTTGGCACGGTACAGGGGGCGAGCCTGGCGCTGCAGCTGTCGGTGGTGGCGGGCATCGCCCTGCTGATGACGGTGGGGGTCTACGGCCTGGTGGGGCTCATCGTCAAGCTCGACGACATCGGCCTGCACCTGCTGCAAAAGCCCGATGGCAGTGCCTTGCGCCGGGCGGTGGGGCAGGGGCTGCTGGTGACGGCGCCACGGCTGATGCACCTGCTGGCGCTGGTCGGCACCATCGCCATGTTCATGGTGGGGGGCGGCATCCTGGTGCACGGCTGGCCTTTCGTGCACCACCTGATTGAAGGGGCTGCCGCCGCCGTGGCTACCCTGCCTTCGGTCGGCGCCGCCCTCGCGCTGGTGACGCCGACCCTGCTCAACGCCGTGGCCGGCGTGGTGGCCGGGCTGGTGCTGGTGCTGGCCATGACCCTGGTGAGCAAGCTCAAGCCCGCCAAATAGTGGCGGCGGGCTGACTCTCGTGGGGCAGATCACCGCGGTGGGATCATCCCGTCAGAGACTGTCTCGTCTGTTGCCTCGGATGGGGGCTAGGCAAGGGCCTGCCCCCTTCGTACTATCCGGCTGACACCCGCTCACAGAGGCGGGGTCAGCCCACATGGACGCAAACAGACAAGGAAGGTCATGAAACCACCCGTTTGGCTGGATGATCACATCTATGCCGCCCCCGACTGCCCGGCGATCGACGCCGATTTCCAGCGTGCCCGCGAGGTCCTTAACCGCCTGCCACCCCTGCTGGATGAACTCACCAAAACCAACGACATCAATGCCTTGCGCCATCTGCTTCGGGCCATCCGGGCCTGCTGGCGCGAGGTGCGCCGGCTGGAGTGGAACTGCCAGACCTACGGTTACAACCGGCTCAGCCGAGATGGGCGCGACGAAGCGGCCCGGGTGCTGCTCTCCCGTGGCCAGCAGTTGCAGGCAAGCCTGGCCCAGCTTTGCAAGCCGGTGACCCTGTTCTGGGTGCGTGCTCCTAAGGAGCAGGTACGCGCCCTGCTGCAGGATCCCGAGCTGTTCGAGCTCGCCTACGCCATTCGTCACGACCGACGCCAGCAGGATCAGTGGCTCTCGCTCGAGAGCGAGCAGCTGATCGCGGGGCTGAGCGTGGATGGCCTGCAGGGGTGGGGGGATCTCTACGACAACCTGGTAGGAAGGCTCAGGCCGGTGGTGGAGGGGCAGTCCATGGGGCTGGCCCAGGTAGACAACCTGCTGGCCCACCCGCAGCGGGCGCGGCGCGCCGCCGCCTGGCACGCTATCCAGGCTGCCTGGGGGGCGGAGCAGGAGACGGTGGCCGCCATCCTCAACGCCATCAACGGCTGGCGCAACGAGCTGGCTCGCCAGCGTGGCAGGGAACGCAGGTGGGATGCGCTCGACGTTTCCTGCCATCAGGGACACCTGGAGCGGGTGACCCTGGAGACCCTGATGATGGCGGCCGGCGAGCACAAGGAGCTGGGGCGACGTGCCCTGCGCGCCATGGCCTGTGCCCAGCAGATCAACGACTTCGCCCCCTGGGATCTCTATGCCCCGGCGCCGGCTGCGGCGAGCGGCCTGATCAGCTTCGAGCAGGCGCTGGCCCTGGTGGCCGATGCCTTCACCGGCTTTGACCCCGAGATGGGGGCCTTTGCCCGCATGATGGCGGCCAATGGCTGGATTGACGCCGCCCCGAGCGAACACAGGCGCAGCGGTGCCTACAGCACCGAGTATGCCGATCCGCCCGAGCCGCGGGTGTTTCTCACTTTCGAGGGGACCCTGGACAACGTCATCACGCTCGCTCATGAGTTGGGGCACGCCTGGCACAGCTGGCTGCTGCGGGAGTTGCCGCTGGAGCAGCGTGACTACCCCAAGACGCTGGCGGAGACTGCCTCCCTGTTTGCCGAGGCGCTGGTGCGCGATGCCCTGCTGGCGGCCACCGACAACATGGAGCAGCGCCGGGCCATCGCCTGGCTGGACGGGGAGCGCGCCGCCAGTCTGCTGCTCGACGTGCCGGCCCGCTTTACCTTCGAGCGGGCCCTGGTGGCGGCGCGGGAGGAGGGCTACGTGGGGGCCGGCCAGCTGCGGCAGATGATGAAATCGGCGCAGCAGCAGTGGTATGGTGACACCCTGAGTCAATATGACGAGCTGTTCTGGGCCAGCAAGGGCCACTTCTCCATCGCCGAGCTCGGGTTCTACAACTACCCCTACCTATTTGGCTACCTGTTCAGCCTGGGACTCTATGCCCAGCAGGCGCGGGCGGGGCGTGAGTTCGTTCACGCCTATCGCGAGCTGCTGCGCGACACCGGCCGCATGAGCGCAGAAGATCTGGTGGAGAAGCATTTGGGGGTCGACATCCGTGAGCCCGCCTTCTGGCAGGAGAGCCTCGATTATGTGGAAGAGGCGGTCGCCCGCCTTGAGCGGCTGGTGTAGGCAGTACGGCGGTTTTTATCCTGGTGGCGGGCCCTGTGGCTCGCCACGCGCATTCAAAGGGGCTCGGCCCCGCAACCTGATGACGAGCATTTGATGCAGCAACGAATCTACCCACAACAGTGGCAAAACCAGCATATCTATCCCGCCCTCGACTGCCCGCAGGTGGCCGCGGATCTCGCCCTGGCGCGCGCCAATGTGGACGAACTCGGCCTGTTCATCGAGGGGCTTGGCGCCGTGCGGACCAATGCGCAGGCGCTGCAGGATTTCTTGCGTGAGGCGCGGCTGCGGGCCCAGCGCATTCGCAACATCGGCTGGAACCTGGCCGTGCTGGCGGCCTGTCAGGGCAGTCAGGATGCCCGCGACGCGCTGGCCAAGCAGCTGGCCTCCCGCGCCCGCGCCCTCAATGCCGATCTGTTCAAGACCCTGGCCCCGGTCGAGGATCTGATGCTGGCGCTGCCGGAGCCCGAATTCGAGCAGCTGATGGCCGACTCTCTGCTGGGGGAGGAGGCGTACCGGCTGCGTCACGAGCGCCGCTTGCAGGATCAGCGCCTGCCGGTGGAGGCGGAGCAGCTGGTGATCGGCCTTGGTACCGACGGTCTGCACGCCTGGGGTAACCTCTACAACGATCTGGTGGGCAAGATCCGGCTGGTGATCGATGGCCGCGAGATGGGGTTGGCCGAGGCGAGCAACCTGCTCTCCAGCTCGCTGCGTGCCCTGCGCCGGGAGGCGTTCGATGCCATCAGCGCCGGCTGGGAGGGGGAGCAGGAGACGGTGGCCGCCATCCTCAACGCCATCAACGGCTGGCGGCTTGAGCTTTCGCGCCAGCGCGGTCGCAGCCGCCAGCTCGATGCGCTCGATCTCTCCTGCCATCAGAGCCATATCGAGCGGGCGACCCTGGATACCCTGATGCAGGAGACCTGGCGCGCACGCGGGCTCGGTCAGCGGGCGCTGGGGCTGATGGCCGAGCGCCTCGGTATCGAAGAGCTGGGGCCGGAGGATTTGTTTGCCCCGCCGCCGGCCGCGGTGAGCCGCGAGATCCCGTTCGAGGAGGCCATCGAGATCATCGCCGAGGCGTTCTCTCGTTTTGATCCCGAGATGGGCGAGTTTGCCCGCATGATGGCCGAAAAGGGGTGGATCGATGCCGCACCCACCCCCAACCGGCGCACTGGGGCCTACTGCACCAAGTTTGCCGAGCCGGTGGAGCCGCGGGTCTTCATCACCTATGCCGGCACCATGGACAACGTCATTACCCTGGCGCACGAGCTCGGCCACGCCTGGCACAACTGGCTCATTCGCGATCTGCCCATGAGTCAGCGCAGCTACCCCATGACGCTGGCGGAGACCGCCTCCATCTTCGCCGAGACCCTGGTGCGCAGCGCCCTGTTCGAGCAGGCGCAGACCCCCGAGGAGCAGCAGGCCATCGCCTGGGCGGAAGCGGACGGCGCCGCCACCTTCCTGGTCAATATCCCGGCCCGCTTCGATTTCGAGCGGGCCCTGGTGGCGGAACGAGCATCTGGCTATGTCTCGCCGGCCCGGCTCAAGGCGTTGACCGACGAGGCCTGGGGCCGCTGGTATGAGCAGAGCCTGTGCCGCTATCACCCCCTGTTCTGGGCGGCCAAGGCGCACTTCTCCATCGCGGGCTTGGGTTTTTACAACTACCCCTACCTGTTCGGCTATCTGTTCAGCCTCGGCGTCTATCAGCAATTGATGAGCCGTCAGGCGGCGGGGGAAACTAACGTGGCCCAGGCCTATCGCGACCTGCTGCGCGATACCGGCCGTATGAGCGCCGAAGATCTGGTGGTCAAGCACCTGGGCCAGGACATCCGCCAGAGCGCCTTCTGGCAGGGCAGCCTGGCGCTGGTGGAAGCGGCGGTTGATCGCTTCGCCCAGACCCGCGGCTAACACAGGCTTGCTGAATGAAACCGCCGGGCAGCCATGCTGCCCGGCGGTTTTTTATGGGGCGGGTTTGCCTGGTTGCGGCTGAGCGGGCGGGCGCACCGGCCCCACCAGCAGGGGCCTCGGCTGGTGGCGCAGGTCCGGCTGGTAGCCGTTGAAAAAGAGGTTGAGCAGCACCGAGCTGAGGGTGGCCAGCAGGATGCCGCTGTGAAACAGCGGTTGCAGGGCGGCGGGGAAGTGCTGGAAGAAGTGGCCGGAGACGGTGGGGATCATGCCTATCCCTAAGCTGATGGCGACGATGTAGAGGTTGTGGCGATTGCTGTTGTAGTCGGCCCTGGCCAGGATGCGGATGCCGGTGGCCAGCACCATGCCGAACATCACGATGCCGGCGCCCCCCAGCACGAAGGGGGGAATGGAGGCGACCAGCACCGACATCTTGGGCACCAGGCCGAAGGCGAGCAGGATCCCCCCCGACATGACGCAGACCCAGCGGCTCGACACCCCTGTCACGCTCACCAGCCCGATGTTCTGGGAGAAGGAGGTGTGGGGGAAGCTGTTGAAGATGCCGCCGATGATGGTGCCGATGCCGTCCACCCGCAGGCCGCGTACTATGTCGCCCCGGCTGGCCGGGTGGCCGACGATGTCGCCGAGCGCCAGAAACATCCCCATCGACTCGATAAAGGTGATCAGCATGATGACGGTGAGAGTGGCGATGGAGATGGGATCGAAGGTGGGCCAGCCGAAGGCGAACGGCACTATGGGGGCGAACCAGGCCGCTTCACTCAGGCCGTCCAGGCTCACTTCCCCCATGGCGATGGCTACCCCGAAGCCGAACAGGATCCCGAGCAGCACCGAGATGTTGCTGAAAAAGCCCTTGGTGAAGCGGGTGACCAGCAGGATGAAGGCCAGCACCAGAAAGCTGGTGCCGATGTAGCGCAGGCTGCCGTACTCGGGGTTGCCCTTGCCCCCCGCCATCCAGTCGATGCCCACCTGCATGATGCTGATGCCGATGGAGGTGATGACCACCCCGGTCACCACGGTGGGAAAGAGCGGCATCAAGCGGCCGATGAGGGGCACCAGCAGGGTGGAGAGGATGCCGGCGGCGATGGTGGCGCCGAAGATGCCGGTGAGCCCCAGCGCCGGGTTGGCGCCGATGGCCAGCATCGGCATGACGGCGGCGAAGGTGACCGACATGATGACCGGCAGGCGGATGCCGGCGAAGCGGCCGATGCCGAGGCACTGCAGCAGGGTGACGATGCCGCAGCAGAAGAGATCCGAACTGATGAGATAGGAGATTTGATCCTTTGGCAGCCCCAGGCTGCCGCCGATGACCAGCGGCACCGCCACGGCGCCGGCATACATCACCAGCACATGTTGCAGGCCGAGGGTAAAGAGTTGGCCGGGGGGGAGCAGGCGCTCCACTTCGTCGATGGCGCGGCCCTTGGCCGCCCCGGGGGGCTGGGTCTGGTTCATGAACAGATCACTCCTTGCGACCCGGCGGCGAGAGCCGGGCAAGATGGGGCAGGCTGGCTGCCCCGTTCATGGATGGGGTCCGGGTCGCCCTGGATCCGGCCGCGCAGGCGAAAGTTGCCTTCACGCGGTATCGCAGGGGGAGTGCAGGAACCGTGCTCAGCCGGCGTGCATGGGTGTCTGTTGGCCCTGTTTGTGCGCATTTTTGCAGGCGGGATCACGCTTGCACGCGCCGACGGCTGACAATCGTTTGCCAGTCGATGGGGCCGGGCTTTCAGATTGGTAGCCCGGTTATCATTTCGGTCGGTCGGGCTCTCAGATTGATAGCCGGCAGTGGACGGCGGCGCGCCGTCTGGTTTCATCCGTAACCGAGGGCGTGATCCAAAGCAAGAAAGTAGGATGTTTTGGTGGCGCAGGGCCCCGCCGCTGGGGTAGTTTCGATAAAACCGACACAGATCCTGAGGTCTTATCCATGATCATCTATCTGCATGGCTTCGATGCCACCAGCCCGGGCAATCACGAGAAAGTGCTGCAGTTGCAGTTTATTGATGATGATGTGCGTTTCGTGCACTACAGCACGGTTCACCCCCGTCATGACATGAGCCACCTGCTCAAGGAAGTGAAGAAGCAGCTCGACATGAGCACCGATCCCAAACCCCTCATCTGCGGGGTGGGGCTGGGTGGGTACTGGAGCGAGCGCATCGGCTTCCTGTGCGGCATCAAGCAGGTGATCTTCAACCCCAACCTGCACCCCGAAATCACCATGCAGGGCAAGATCGACCGGCCGGAAGAGTACGAGGATATCGGCACCAAATGTGTGTCTGAATTTCGTAGTAAAAATTCAGGAAATTGCCTCTGCATCCTTTCCGTTCAGGATGAAGTGCGCGATAATGGCGAAACTGAGCGTGAATTGAAGAATTATTACAACATCGTGTGGGATGAGCGAGAGACGCACAAGTTCAAGAACATCTCTCATCACCTGCAACAGATGAAGGCTTTCAAAGAAGCCTGATTGATCGTCACGTCATGGATTCAACTATCAAGGGAGCCGATGGCTCCCTTCGCTTTAATGGAACCGAGGTAATTAACCATGACCAATATTGTTGTCGTCGGCGGCGGTGCCGGCGGTCTGGAGCTGGCTACCAGCCTGGGCCGCAAGCTGGGCAAGAAGAACAAGGCCAAGATCACCCTGGTTGATCGCAACCGTACCCACCTGTGGAAACCCCTGCTGCACGAAGTGGCCACCGGCTCCATGGACGCGGGCATCGACGCCCTGAGCTACCAGTCCCACGCCAAGAACCACGGCTTCGACTTCCAGCTGGGTACCCTCACCGACATCAAGCGCGACGAGAAACGCATCGTGCTGGGGAAGATCGTCGACGATAACGGCGACATCGTGGTCAACGAGCGCGAGCTGCCCTACGACTACCTGGTGATGGCCATCGGTTCCGTCTCCAACGACTTCAACACCAAGGGCATCAAGGATCACTGCATCTTCTTGGACAGCCCCACCCAGGCGCACCGCTTCCACAACAGCATGATGAACCGCTTCCTGCAGTTCGCGACCGAATACCAGCCGGGCGACAAGGTGAAGATTGCCATCGTCGGCGGCGGCGCCACCGGCGTCGAGCTCTCTGCCGAGCTCTACAACGCGGTCGAGCAGCTCTATGCCTACGGCTTCAAGAACCTCACCACCGACAGCCTGAAGGTCACCCTGGTAGAAGCGGGCCCCCGCATCCTGCCGGCCCTGCCGGAGCGCATCAGCGGCGCTGCCCATCAGGAGCTGGTCAAGCTCGGCGTGGACGTGCGTACCGCCACCATGATCACCGAAGCGACCAGTGATGGTCTGCACACCAAGGATGGCGAGCTGATTGAAGCGGACCTGATGGTGTGGGCGGCCGGCATCAAGGCGCCGGACTTCATGAAGGATATCGCCGGTCTTGAAACCAACCGCATCAACCAGCTGGTGGTGAAAGAGACCCTGCAGACCACCCGCGACGAGAACATCTTCGTCATTGGTGACTGCGCCGCCTGCCCGCAGCCGGACGGCAAGTTCGTGCCGCCGCGCGCCCAGTCCGCCCACCAGATGGCGACCCAGGCGTTCAAGAACATCCTGGCCAAGATGAACGGCGGCGAGCTCAAGCCCTACCTCTACCACGACCACGGTTCGCTGGTATCCTTGAGCCGCTTCTCCACCGTGGGCAGCCTGATGGGCAACCTGATGCGTGGCTCCATGATGGTGGAGGGCTACATCGCCCGTCTGGTCTACATCTCGCTCTACCGGATGCACCAGATTGCCCTGCACGGCTACATCAAGACCGGCCTCATCATGCTGGTGGGTCGCATCAACCGGGTGCTGCGCCCGACCCTGAAGCTGCACTAAGCCGCCTGGGGCAACCGTGCCGGGGTGGCAATGGCCCCGTGCACCATGAAACGCGCACTATGAAAAAGGAGAGGCCAAGGCCTCTCCTTTTTTGTTGCTGGGATATCAGGAGGCGTCCACCTGCAGGGTGCGCACCTCGGTGAGGGCGGCGGTGAAGAACAGCCGCGCCAGTTCCGGATCCCCTTGCCCGGCATCGCGGGCGACGTTGGCAATGTCGCCGCCGAGCAGGCTGATGGTGTTGCCGACCTTGCTCACCCGATCGATGAGGGAGCCAAATTGCTGGGAGAAAGCCGTCGTCTGGCCGAGGAAGCCTTGCTGACGCTGGATCTGCCCCTCAATCTGGTTCACCTGTCCCTCCAGGCTGCTCACCTTGTTCTGGGTCTGCGTCAGAGTGACGGCCAGGGCGATGAGGCCCGGCAGTCCCAGCAATCCCAGCCCCAGCAGGTAGAGTTTTTTCTTGTTGAGGGAGTCGAGCTCCTGCCGGGCACCGTCCAGGTTGGATTGCAGCCCGGCGATGGTGGCTTGCAGCTCCACGCCGATCCGTTGCAACGCGATGTTGTCTTGCGTGATGCGATCGTTGGCGGTCTGGCTGGCGGTCAGGGTCTGGGCGGTCAGGGTCTGGATGGGGGCGATCTCCTGCTCGACCAGATCGACGAACGCCTTGAGCGCCTCGGGGTTGAAGGGGCCGGTATTGGCCAGCTGCTGGGTCAGTTGCAGCTCCAGGCGGGCAGCAAATGCCAGGACCTGCTGCTGCATGGTTTGCACCTGGGGCAGCAGGGCCGCAACCACCTCACCGACGTTCTGCTGGATGTTGACGGCGTTTTGCGGCAGACCGCTGAAGGACTGAATGGTCGCTTCGGCCTGCTGCATGTTGGCAATGGATTGGGAAAGAATGCCGTTGCTCATGGGGTCTCCTTGCTGAAAGAGGGCGGCCAGGCCGCCCTCCCGTGGTTTAGGCGGCTAGGCGCGCCACGAAGTTGGCGATGGTGTCGGTCTGCGGCACTTGCAGCGGGCTCACCCCGGCCATCTGGGCCTTGATGGTGGTCACGTCGGTGAGCACCGTCTTGACCGTGGTGTCGGCGGCAGTCAGCCAGAGCTGGCGGATGTCGTCGCCGCTGGTGATCCCCTTGTCCAGGTCGGTGATCAGGCTGCCCAGATCGGAGGTGAGGGAGTCCCAGGCGTTGCTCATCTGGGTGGCGGCGGTGACGGCGTTTTGCGCCTGTACCTGCAGCCCCTTGTAGCCGTTGCCGATCTGGGTAGCGATCAGCACCTCGCTGTTGAGGCTGCTGCGTTTCTGGTACAGATCCTGGCGGGCGCCCAGCGAGTTGTGCAGCACAATGGCGCCAGCCGTGATGCCGCCGGCCCCGGCCACCATCATGGCGACCCCGCCGATGACCACCGGGGTCGAGGTGCCGGCGGTCACGAAGTCGGCCACGGCACCGATGGCGGTGACGAAAGCGCCACCAATCACCAGCAGCCCCCCGGCGACGATGCCGGCGATGGCGCCGTCAATGGCCGCGTTCACCTTGTCGATGTCGCCGTTGAGCTGGGCGAGCACCCCGTTATCCCCCTGCACCTTGCTGTTGAGGTTCACCACGATCCCCTGGAAGTTGCTGGAGTCGGTGATGAGGTTGTTGTTGAGATTGACGATCACCAGGCGGGTATCGGAGGAGAGCCGCTGATATTCGGTGGCCTGCTCCTTGATGACGCTCAGCTGCCTGAGCCACTGCGCCTTGGTGGAGCCGGGCGGCAGCACGGCCGGAATGGCGTTTTGCAGGGCAAAGTAGTTGGAGATGTTGCTGATGTTGGTGATGATCTGCGGCTGGATGGTATTGAGATAGAGGTCGGCGTGCCCCTTCGCCAGATCGAGCCCCTGGTTGATCTGGGTCTGGTTGTCCTTGAGGTTCGGGAACTGGCTGAAGTCCACCGGCACCTGCTGCTTGACGCTGTTGCAGTAGGTCTGGATCTGCATGGCTTGGGAAGCCTGGTTGGCCATACCCTGGTCCATGGTAATGGTTGTTGCGTTGGTCATTTGGCATGTCCTTGCGTGGTGGGATTAAGCGTCGGGCAGGATGCCGTTGCCGGCGTAGGCTGCCTTGATGTCGTCAACCTGGCTCGAGAGCAGCTGCCAGGACTGGGTGTTGAGCGCCACGGTGCGTCGCAGTTGGCGTACGTCGTCGGGGCTGTTGAGGTCAGTGACCACGGGCACGGCCCCTTGGTAGGCGTCGGCCACCTTCTGCCAGCCTGCGGGCAACTGGGTGACGGTGTCGGCAACCCGGCTGTAGGTGTCGACAAACAGCTGGTTTTGCGCCTGCACCGACTTGGCCACGCTCAGCAGGGTGTTGGTGGCAGCCAGCGCCTGATAGGCCTGGGCCAGCTTGTCGGTGTTGGTCTTGAGCTCGCGGGCCGCCTGACTGGAACCAGCAATGCCTGAGGAGAGCGCCTTGAGGCCGGAGATCATGTACTGGGTCTGCTGATCGGTCTCTTTGGCTATCTCCTGCGACGTGGCAGGTTTGGCTCCCTTGTCGGCCGGTTTCTGCTCTAGCGTCAGCGAGGTGACGATGGCTCGCCCCAGCTGGTTGACCCCCTCACCGGCCTTGCCACCCTCATCGACGATCGCTTGGATATTGGCGGCGATAGCCTGGTTGAGGGCGTCAATGATCTCGGTCTGACGCTTGGCGTCGGCCATCAGATCCTGCTCGAGCTGGGTGATGACGCCGTTGAACTGGGTCATCAGGGGGCGCAGGGAGCCCCAGGCCACCTGCACGCGGGTATTGAGTGCCTGGGCATTGAGCCGGTAACTCTGGGCCTGATCGACGAGGGACGTCAGTTGTTGTCCCAGCCGGGCCCCGCCCGCGAGAACGGCTGCGTCGTCTTCCTGACCCAGCAGGCGGTTGAACGCGGCGACCAGGGCGTAGAAGTTGGAGCCGTTGCTCAGCAGATGGATAAGACCGGACAGGTTGGTCTGCTGGTAATAGCGTGCCTGGTTCATCATCTGGGCCTGGTAGGCCTCGATTTTTACCGCGAGGGTGGAGTCGATCTCGCTGTTGGCCAAGGACTGTTGCATCAACAGCAAGTTCGCATAGGTCTGGTTGAGCAGGGCGGGTGAGGTCGCGGACAGGTAGGCGGCCAGCAGACCTTGATCCCCCAGATCCAGGGTGGCGATCGTGGTCATGACATGGCCTCCATCGCGGTGTCGGCGAGCGGGCTGGCGGGGGAACATGTCCCCAGTGCGAGGGTGGGGTGAGGTAGTCGGGTATCCTGCTGCATCATGCTGCTCTCCTCGTGACAAAGTGGGTCTGTCCCCGCGCTGGTGCCGGGACAGACTCACCCTAGGGAAAGGCAAAATGGGTCACAACTGACAGTTTTGTCACTTGATGTTTGAGCCGGATCGGCTAAAGAAGGGGCGTCTGCACGGGGCGTTTTGGTGGCCCGGTGTTGTCTTTTGCCGATAACGTTTGCCGGTAAACAGGCCTGTCATCGGGCTGTGGCTCCGGGATATGGCTCCGGGATATGGGCACGATCAGCCAGGGTCTGGCTGGCACGTATCGAGTCTGCCGGCTTGCCTGGTCTCCTGCGCTGCTTTAGGCTATCTCCCCAGTACACTCCACAAGGAAAGCAAGATGATCCTCTCAACCACTCCCACCCTGGAAGGCAAGACCATTCGCGAGTACCGTGGCATCGTCGTGGGCGAAGCCATTCTCGGCGCCAACGTGTTCAAGGATCTGTTCGCCGGCATCCGCGACATCATCGGCGGCCGCTCCGGCGCCTATGAAAAAGAGCTGGCCCGGGCCCGGGAAATCGCCTTCGACGAGCTCAAGGAGCGCGCCGCGGCACTGGGGGCCAATGCGGTGGTCGGTATCGACATCGACTACGAGGTGGTGGGGCAAAGTGGCAGCATGCTGATGGTCAGCATCAGCGGAACCGCCGTGCTGGTTTAAGCCTGCGTCCCTGCTGTTGTGACATAGGCCGATAACCTGGTTATCGGCTTTTTTGTGGGTGCTGGCGGTGCCGCTTCCCTGGCCATCTGCGGAAAATTTGCCAATGTATGCTCATAACTTTTTGATTGTTATCTTTAATATTTTTTAATAATGGCCCGTTGCCGATTTTATATTTTTTAACTGGGCGGCGGTGAGTCGTCAGCACTAGAGTGTGTGCCATCAGGACGACATCCGGCACGGATGACATTTCATCTCTCTCAAGGCGTATCAAGATGCACAAGAAATCAGCTCTGTTGACCATCATCACTCTGGCCATCACCGCCCATGCCGGCAGCGTTGCGGCGGCCGTGCCCAACTTCAGCGCCAGCTGCCCCATGAATATCCAGGTCAAGGGAGAAGGGGGAAGCGTCTACATCAACGGCAAGAAGGCCACCCTGAAAACCGATGCCCCCAATGCCTATTCGGCCCAGAGCGGCAAGATCATGATCGGCATCACCTCGGATTCCGCCACCAGCGAGCCCAGCATCGACTACGCCATCAAGCACGACAAGCGTGCCAATGGCATCTGTACCGTGCAATCCTGGTCGGCAGGCAAGGCGGCCGCGTTGCCGATGGCCAAGGGGGACTCTCCCTATCAGGGCAAGTGGACCGCCAAGAACAGCGGTACCGGTCAGACCGTGGCCGAGATCCGGATCGACGGCAAGGAGCAGGTGTGGGTCAACGAGGTCAAGGTGAAGGCCAAGCGCACCGACGGTGCCCTGCAGTTTCGTCAGGGGATGATCCTCTATACCCTGCAGGGCGATCCGCGAGTGCGCAGCGAAAGCAGCTGGCAGGATACGGATGCAGGTTCGACCGGTCCTATCTCCTTTGAATAAATTCGCTTTTTACTGGTCTGCTAAGGGGCGTGCTATGAGCGGTTACACTCCGGCCAGGGTATTGGCTTCGCCGTACCAATCCAGTTTGTCAGCCAGCGTCACGACCGAACCTATGATGATCAGGCTCGGACTGCCGACCTGGGTTGCCAGCTGCGCCAACTGCTGCAGCTTGCCGCGTACCACCCGCTGCTGCAGGTGGGTGCCTTGTTCCACCAGCGCCACCGGGGTGTGACCGGGCAGGCCGTGGGTCTGCAACTCGTCCTGAATGCGGCCGGCATGGGCCAGCCCCATGTAGAAGACCAGGGTCTGGTGCGGGGCCGCCAGCGCCGACCACTCCTGTGCGATATTGCCCCCCTTGTCGTGGCCGGTGATGAACTGCACCCGCTGGGCGTGATCACGGTGGGTGAGGGGAATGCCGCTGTAGGCGGCGCAGCCAGATGCGGCGGTGATGCCCGGCACCACCGAGAAGGGGATCCCCGCTTCGGCCAGGGTCTCCAGCTCCTCGCCGCCCCGGCCAAAGATAAAGGGATCGCCCCCCTTGAGCCTGACTACTTGCTTGCCGAGCAGGGCCTGATCCAGCAACAACTGGTTGATCGCCTGTTGCGGTACGCAGTGGCGGCCCGCCTCTTTGCCGACGAAAATCCGCTCGGCATCCCGGCGAACCAGCGCCAGCACCTCCTGCGACACCAGCCGGTCATAGACCACCACATCTGCCTGTTGCAGCTGCTGCAAGCCGTTCAGGGTGAGCAGCCCGGCATCGCCGGGGCCGGCGCCCACCAGGGTGACGCTTCCCTTGCTCTGCTGTGGCTCATTGAGCAGCGCGTTGATGCTTTGTTCGGCTGCCTGCTGCTGGCCCCGCGCCAGCTGGCATGCCAGTCGCTCATGGCTAAAGAGCCGCTCCCAGAAACGGCGGCGGGCCAGTTTGTCCGGTATGGCCTTGACCCGCTCGCGCAGCTTGCCCGCCAGGGTAGCGAGCTGGCCGAGGTGTTGCGGCAGCAGGGCTTCGAGTTTTTCTCGTAGCTGACGGCTCAGTAGCGGCGCCGCGCCTGCGCTGGAGATGGCCACCATCAGCGGCGAGCGGTCAATGATGGCGGGCATGATGGCGCTGCAGTGGGCCGGAGAGTCCACCACGTTGCAGAAGATCTGGCGCAGATTTGCTTCGCTGAAGACCTGCTGATTGACCTCTGGATTGTCAGTGGCGGCGATCACCAGCCATTTGCCATCGAGTAGCTCGGGGTGAAAGTCGGCGGCGCAGACGGTCAGCAGTCCCTGCTCGGCCCAGCTCATCAGCTGGGGCTCGAGATGGGGGGCATTGATGGTCACTCGGGCTTTGGCATCGAGCAGCAGGCGCGCCTTGCGCACCGCCACCTCACCGCCGCCGACGATAAGCACCGGCTTGTGTTGCAGCTGACAGAAGAGAGGGAGAAAGTCCATAACGGGCTCCGGATACGGGTCCGGCAGCAGCGGGCTGCGCAGGACGAAAAGAGGAGAAGGAGTTGAGGTGCAGTGAGAGGAAAAAGGGGGAAGCGTGATTCACGCCCGGGCCAACGACAGATCCCCACCGGTTGTCGGCCACTATGATCAGCTTCCCCAAACGAGGTTTTTCCTATTGCACCGCTTTAACATGCATGTTGGCGACGTACTGATCTTCGGTCCAGAAGATGCGGTCAGCGACCATGGCTTCCGGGTTGAGGGTGACGCCGCGCAGCACCCGCTCCTTGAACTTGTGATAACCAGCTCGGTCGATGAGATGGCCCATGTGCAGGTAGATGGGCTTGCCATCCAGCATCTCGGCCTCGAACTCGAACAGGTTCTTGATCACCGCATGCAGCACATCTTCGGTCACCCAGTTGAGAAACAGCTTGCCGGTACGGGGGGTCTTCTTGCTGGTGCGTCCCCCCAGCTTGACCATGTAGAGCTGCTTGGGATCCCGCTGCCAGGCGAGGGTCGGGCAGGCCAGCACGCACTCGCCACAGCCGATGCACTTGCTCTCCTCCTTGACCGCCTTGCCATGCTTGATGGCGAGGCAATCGACTGCGTGGTGGCTGCATGCCTTGACGCAGGCGCCGCAGCCAATGCAGCGCTCGGCATTGAAGTGGATTTTGGCGATGCCGAGAATGCCGAAGTCGGCCATGTTGGCCTTGGCGCAGTCGTTGGGGCAGCCGGCGATCACCATCTTGAGGTGATAAGGGTTGGGGTAGAGGTGCTTCTCCATCCGCTGGGCCAGCCCGGTACAGTCGATATTGCCCTTCTGGCAGATGGTGTTGCCCTGACAGGCGACGATATTGCGCCCGCCGATGCTCTGGTAACCGGCTCGGGTGTCCTCTACCTCGATGCCGCAGGTCTCCACCTCGATCTCCTTGATGAAGGGCTCGAGGGCGGCGTTGACCTTGTCCATGTCCTGATACTTGATGCCGGGCATCGCCAGCTTCTGGCGGGTGGTGAGGTGGATCAGGCCGTTGCCGTACTGTTCGGCAATTTGCTGGGCTACCGCCAGCAGGTGCGCGGGCATGATCCCGCCGGGAATGCGCACGCTGATCATCGCCTCACCGCGCACCTTGGAGAGGCGGTATTCGTTCTTGGCGCGGGCCTTGATGATGTCGATATCGAGACTCATGGTGTTCTCCCTCAGTCGATCAGATGCTGGGCCTGGTCAAAACGAAAGACCGGTCCATCCACGCAGATATAGGTGTCGCCCATCCGGCAGTGGCCACACTTGCCGACGGCACAGGCCATGCGGCGTTCGTAGTCGACCCAGATGCGATCCTTGGGGATGCCGCGCTCAAGCAGAGCGAGCACCACGAAACGGATCATGACGGGAGGGCCGACCACGATGGCCTGGATATCCTCCTTGTCAGCGAGATCCAGCTGATCGATGTAGTCGGTGACCCGGCCGATGCGAAACTGCTCGCTCTCCTCACCCTCATCCAGGGTGACGATGAGATTCTGGCGCTCGGCCCAGAGCGGCATCTCGTGGCGATAGAGCACCGCCTGCTCGTTCTTGAAGCCGAGGATCATGTCGAGGGATCTCACCTGTTCCGGGTGTTTGCTAAAGCGGCGCAGCAGCCCCTTGACCGGAGCGACGCCGGTGCCGCCCGCCACCACGATGAGGTGCTGGTTGCGGTAGGTCTCCAGCGGGTAGCCGTTGCCGTGGACGCCGCGCATCCACACTTTGTCGCCCACATCGAGGGCAAACAGCGCATCGGTGACCTTGCCGACCTTGCGGATCAACAGATCCACATAGCCATCGCCATAGTCGGAGACCGAGATGGGCGCTTCGCCGACGGTGGGCAGGGAGATCTCCACAAACTGGCCGTAGTGGACATCAAAGTCGCGGGAGACCCGAAAGTTCCACTCAAGCTCGGTGTGGCGCTCGATGGCCAGAATGGTGTAGGCCTTGGGCAGCAGGCGATTTTCGACCACGTCCTGCTGCGGTTCTGCTGTTGCGGTTTGCTGGCACTGGCACATATCAGTTCGCCCCCTGCGCGTTGTCGGCTGCGATGGTCTGTTCGACCACATCGGTCATCTTGTTGATGATGTTGCTAAAGGAGATGTAGTGAGGGCAGCGATCGTCGCAGCGGCCGCAGCCGACGCACATGTGCTCCTCCCCCTGACGGGCCTTGTAGTCGTTGACCTTGTGCAGGGCGCGATAACGCAGGCGCTCGCCATGCTTGGCACGAAAACCGTGGCCACCGGCCATGTCGCTGAAGCCATCCACCATGCAGCTGGCCCACTGGCGACGGCGCTCACCCTGATTGGGATTTTCCGCATAGGTGAGGTCGTGCACGCTGTAGCAGCTGCAGGTCGGGCAGGAGGTGGTGCAGCGTCCGCAGCCGATGCAGCGGCTGTCGTACTCGGCCCAGACCGGATGAGCGGTGAGGATCTGGCGGATCCGCTGGGGGTCGTCACAGACGCTGTCCGGGGTGCGAACCTTGACCGGATTGCTCTGGACAAATTCCGGGGTGAAGTCGTCGGGCTCGCCCAGCTCGGCAAAGTAGCCGAGCAGCTCGGGATCCTTCACCTCGATGCGGGCACCGTCATCGCTCAGACGAATGGCGGCGGCGTAGTCCTGGGTCTCGTTGCTGCCCATGGCGACGCAGAAGCAGTTCTCGAAGCTCTCGCGGCACTCCAGCAACACCAGCTTGAGCTTGCTGCGCAGCCGGGCGTAGTAGACGTCGCTGTTCTGGCCATTTTTCAGGTAGACCTGATCCAGCCTGCGCAGGGCGTGGATATCGCAGCTGCGCAAGAACAGCAGGGTGGGCTTGGCCTCCACCTTGGATTCGCGCAGCTCCAGATTGTCGAAGTGGAACAGGGTCTGGGTGATGGGGAGCACCACCTCTTTCGGGGAGAAGTGGGACTTCTCCTGCCACACCAGATCGGCCGGATGGCGGATGCTGTGGTAGGTGACGTTGTCGGTGTCGGAGAAGCGGCCGCCCCGATATTCGGCCGCGGGCGCCATGATCCGGTAATCGGGCAGCAGCCGCTCGAACAGCTGCGCCAGCGCGGGATGGGTGAGAAGAAACGACATAAATAAACACCTTGTATGAGGGTGAGATGCCCTGGCATAGGGATGAGGCGCAGACCGCTCAGAGTGTCTGGCACCTGTGTTGGCCACGCTTGCCTCGCCACGGTCTGTTTTTATGACTCATGTTGCTCAACTGACCCGATTGTTATTGTGTTGGCGGCGCGTGCGTCGCGGCAGGTCGGGTCATGCCTGTAAAACCCTTGTCAATTGAGCAGGGCGGCCTGATAGCCGGCGCACTTGCCCATCACGTAACCGAGCTCCAGCTTGTCGGGATCTCGGGTAAAGCGGGAGACCGGGAAGTAGTCGGCCGGTGCTATCACCTCGATCTGGCAGTCCGCCGGCGGATGGGCGATAAAATCGAGCGCCTGGTTGTAGCTGCGATCCCGCTGTTCCAGCGCCTGCGCCAGGGCGGGGCGGGTTTTCAACAGGGTGCGGATCATCCAGGGGAAGGGCATCGGCTTGAGCCGATAGCCGAGCGGTTCGGAGAGGATCACCGTCAGCTGACGGGCGCCGCGTCGGTAGGCCTCGATCACCGGGATGGAGTCGGCCACCCCGCCATCGGTCATCGGCACCCCGTGCACCTCGGGGTATTCGCGGGAGGCGAGGGGAATGGCGCAGCTGGCGGGCAGTACCTCGTTCATGTTCTCCGGTTTGACCCGGATGTACTCCGCCTTGCCGGTCAGGGTGTTGGTCACCACTGCGTAGAAGGGGATGCCGGTCTCCCGGTAGGCGTGAATATCGAGGGGGTACTTGCGGCAGCTGGTGTGCCACAGCCAGTGGATATCCACCAGATTGCCCCCCTTGGCAAAGCGCAGCGGATCCATGAACTCCTGGCGGCAGGCCAGCTCGGTCAGGATGTCGTGGCTGCGACCATGCTGGCTGGCGAGATAGGCCAGCAGGTTGGTGGCCCCCGCCGAGACGCCGATGGCAAAGTCAAACGGGCGATAGTCATGCTCGATGAAGGCATCCAGCACGCCGCTGGCAAATATGCCGCGCATGGCGCCGCCTTCGACAACCAGAGCGCTGGGGGATGGGTGTGTATTCATGACTGACGCCTCATCGATGATCCGGCCAAACAGAGCCGTATTAGAAAGGCCAGCAGCGGGCTGGCGAGCTGATTGGGTTCATTCTAGGCAGGGGATGTTGTTCGGTATATCTGTAAATTTTGAATCAGTCGTTTTGTTTTTATAAACAAAATGGGTTGCTTGACTGCTTGTGAAGCAGACCAGGAAGGGACTAGTATGGAGACGTTTTCATCCTCAGCCCCGGGAAGGAGGGGCCCCATCATCTCTGTCAGGGAGTACGCAATTCATGGCTCTGCTCAAACCGCCGGGGCTCAAGCCCGGCGATACCATCGGCTTTTTTTCTCCCTCCAGTGCGGCCACTGCCTGGGCGCCAAACCGCTTTGCCCGTGCCGGGGCGTTTCTGGAAGGGCAAGGCTTCAGACTCAAGGCGGGCAGCCTCACCGGCCAGCAGGATCACTGGCGATCCGGTTCCATCACCGCCCGGGCTGACGAGCTCAATGCCCTCATTCGTGATCCGGAGGTGCGCTGCATCATGTCGGTGATTGGCGGCAACAACTCCAACTCCCTGCTGCCCTACCTCGATTTTGATGCGCTCAAGCGCGATCCCAAGATAGTCATCGGCTACTCCGACGTGACGGCCCTGCTGCTCGGCATTCATGCCCGCACTGGCCTCGTCACCTTCTACGGTCCGGCGCTGGTGGCCTCTTTCGGCGAGCTCTCTCCGCTGGTGGACGAGACGCTGGCGGGCTTTCGCCAGATCTGCCAGGCCGGTGGTGGTGGCGTGCCCCACACCTTGCCGACCCCGGCGCAATGGACCGAGGAGCGGCTTGACTGGGAGAACCAGACCCGTGCCAAGCAGTGCCAACCAAACCGACTGATCTCGGTGGGCACCGGTCGGGTGCGTGGCCGGCTTATCGGCGGCAACCTCAATACGATGGCGGGGATCTGGGGCTCCCCCTATATGCCGGCCATCGAGCAAGGGGACATTCTGCTGCTGGAAGACAGCCTCCATTTGGCAACGACGGTTGAACGCTCGTTTGCCCACCTCAAGCTGTGCGGGGTGTTTGATCGCATCGGTGCCCTGGTGCTCGGCAAACACGAGCTGTTCGACAGTCAGGGCAGCGGCCGGCGGCCGCTCGATATCCTGCTGGAGGTGGTGGGGGAGCCGACCTTCCCCATTCTGGCGGAGTATGACTGCGCCCACACCCACCCCATGCTGACCCTGCCCCTTGGTATCGAGGCGATACTGGATCTCGATGCCCAGCGTCTCACCCTGTGCGAGTCCTGGCTCGGCGAGTGAGCCCACTGCGGCTGCTATGGCTGCATCGGCACATAGACAAAGAGGTCGCCTGGGCGACCTCTTTGTCATCTGTCCCGCGGTAGCGGAGCTCAGGGCAGGGCGTCGGGCCGGAAGCTGGCGCGGATCTGCGGCACCAGGGGGGCTACATCGAAACCCTTCTCTTCTCCCAGCACCGGGTGGAGCAGGGCCAGATCCGGGATGGGGGTCATGTCGCCTGCCAGCAGCTGGCGAGTGGCCTGGCCCATCTGATAGAGCTGGCGCACCGGGGCAAACTGGGTCGCCAGATTGAGGGAGTCATCGGCGCGGGCAAAGGCCATCATGGGGATCTGGTAGCTGGCATCGCGGGGCGGCTTGTCGCCGTGAATGCCCTTGCCGGCGGACATCAGGAACGGCTGGTGATCGCCAAACGCCACCACCAGGTAGCGTTTGCCTGAGCGATCCAGGCTGGTCAGCAGATGCTCCAGCGACGCCATGGCATCCACCACGCCGGTGTAGTAGGTGTTGAGCAGCTGGCGATCGGCGTCGCTCTGATCCGGGCAGGCTTTGTCGAGCTGCTGGGCCTGGTAGCGATCCCCGTCGAAGGGGCCGTGCCCCTGCATGGTGACCGCGTAGGCAAACAGCGGTTTGTCATCCTGCTCGCTGCGCTTGAGCAGGTGGTCGACGAGGGCATCGTCCGAGATATAGAGCCCCTTGTGTTCGAGCGTGGAGAAGCGGGTATCGAACCAGCGCTCCTCATAGCCAAGGGCCGGGATCGCCTTGGCGCGGCCCCAGAATTTCTCCACATAGGGGTGGGCAAACAGGGTCTGGTAGCCACTTTGCCTCGCACTTTGCGCCAGGCCCGGCACCTGCTCCGAGAGGTAGTAGTAGGGCACTACCCCCTGTTTGAGCAGCCCCACCGGCAGACCGGTGTTCATCTCGAACTCCGCCAGTACCGTCATGCCGCCGGTGGTGGGGGAGTGGATGGTCTTGTGCCACTGCTGCACGCTGGCCGGCAGGCTCAGGGTAGGGGGCGGCGCGCAGATCTTGCCCTGCCAGCCGAGCCAGAGGGATTCATATTGCAGCACGATCACCAGATCGAAGCGAGGTGGCTGGCTCAGGCTGACGTGGCTGAGCTGAGGGGTGAACTCGTTGATCTGCAAGGGATAGCGAAACACGCTGCCGCTTTGCAGCATCTCGTCCACCAGGTTGAACAGATAGAGGCCGGGCCCCGAGCGGATGATGTCCCTGTGGTAGTTGACCGCTCTGTCCACGTAGCGAATGTTGGGCCCCAGCAGCTTGTTGCCGGTCTGGGTGGCGAACACGCACAGCGCAAAGAAGGCGGCGGTGGCGGCCAGGGTGCGCAGGATCCAGCGCGACAGGGCGAAGCGCCAGCACAAGAAGAGGGCGAGTGCACCGCCCAGCAGCGGCAGCACCGGGTGCTGCTCCAGCAGGATGCGCAGCAGCGCCACCAGGTTGCCGAGATCGTCTCCCCCGAGCGGTACCCCGTAGATGGCGATCTTCATGAAATTCGCCAGCAGTCCGATGCCGGACAGCGCCGTGAACACCAGCCCCATATAGAGGTTGAAGCCCGCCAGCGCACAGAGGCTCCAGCCCAGCACCATGCTGCCCCAGGCGAGGTAGTAGTGCTCCGGGCGAAAGCCTGACCAGAGCAGAAATTCCCCCAGCTTGAACACCACGAAGCCGTGCAGCAGCACGAAGGTGAGGTTGCCGAGCAGCAGGCTGCCGGCGATGCGCCAGCGCAGATTGCGCCTGAGGGTGGGCAGCACCACCTTCAGCACGGCGGCGCTCAGGGCCAGCACCAGCAGCAGGCTGGTGCAGAGATAGGTGAGGTTGAAACCCCGCTCCGGCAGGGTCTGCAGGATCTGGCTGAATTCACCGCTCTCGGGCCTCTCCTTGAGCAGCAGGCCGATCCGCAGCTGATAGCGGCTGGCCAGGGCGTCGTCGGGGGCGCGCAGGGTGCTGTTGAGATCCAGGGTACAGCGCCCCTTGCGGCACTGCTGGCGCTTGTCCACCGGCTGGCTCAGCTGATCGATGCGCTCGCCCCTCTCATTGAGCAGCTCCACCCTGACCTTGTCACCCTCCTGCAGCGGCCCGCGCAACTGCCACTGGCTGCGAACCACCAGATAGAGGCCGCGGCTGTCGCTCTTGTAGAGCAGGGCGTGACGGGTGAGGGTGGCGATGGGGTTGTCCGCCGGCCCCAGCACCAGCGGCTGGGCTCGACCGAGCCAGCTGGCGGGGTTGATCTGCGGCAGCAACAGGGTCAGCAGCAGCAGCGCGGCCAGCATGGCGAGCAGCACGGCGGGCAGAGCGGGCACCCTGGCTGACAAGCGCGCTGAAGTGGGGGCTTTCATATGGGCTCATCCTTTGAGCGAGTGACGATGAAACATGGCTGCTGCATTTAATTTGACCCGATGGTGATGGGCTTGTTCCTTGTTGTCAATTTAATGACCGGACAATGAACATTGCGTGACCGTGAAACCATGCAAACTGTGATCCCGATCCGGGGGCCGCACTCATTCTGTGATGAAAGCGTCATCATGGCGCTTTGCCACTGGCCTGCCTCTGCCTTGCTGCTTAGTCTCTCAATATGGATGGAGGTACATGTATGAATCCCAAAGTAGCGGCACGTCAGGCAAGATTGCTCCGCATGCTGGAGAGCAAACAGGAGATCCGGATCGGGCGCGAGCAGGACTGTCCCTTGTCCGTGGCCAAGCTGGTGCGACTCAAGGAAGATCATCCGGCGGTGCTCAAGGTCTATCGTCACGGCCTCACCGCCGAGGTGTTCCACCTCAAGGTGGAGGGACATCACTGGTGCCTGAAGCGGCGCCGGCACGACTCCCTGGTAGCCAACGTGGACGGCAGAACCGCCTTCCTGACCGAGCTGGAGCGCCGCCGCGAGATAGAGGCCCTGCGGGAGTTGCACCCCACCATCCTGGCCAACGTGGTCTGTACCTGTTTTGGCTCGGCCCGGGCCGGCGTGCTGGTCTCCCCCTGGCTGCGGGGCGTGCCGGTGCATGAACTGAACGAGCGCAACCTGGCACAGATGCTGGCGGTGCAGGCGGAGCTGGCCCATTGGGGCTGGTTTGACTGGGATCCGAGCCCCGGCAACCTGCTCGACGACGGCCAGCAGATCAGCGTGTTCGACTTTGGCTACATGTGGCCCTTTGACCCCCGCCATGAATTCAACTCCAACGGCCTCACCGATCCCGCATTTCACGTGCCGGAGCGGCTGGAGACCCGCACTCTCTCGGGCCTGTGGCTCGACGAGCCGGATCCGCTGCCGCAGTTTCGTTACTGGCGCGGCCTGTGCATCAATTGGGCGCAGCGGGAGCTGCAACACCTGACCCGGGAGGGGGCGAGCGCGCCCGTGCTGGCCCGCTTGCAGAGCCTGCTGGGGGAGTGGCGCTCGGCGCTGGCCAGCGAGGAAGCGCTCGCCGCCAACTGGTGGCGCGACATGTATCGCAGCCATCGGCTCGACATTGCCGACGATCTCAGCGGCAAGAGCTGCGGCCCGCTCACCCTGCGCCGGCTCGACTGGTTGCAGCAGGCGGTGACCGAACACTTCGCCGAGCTGGTGGACAACCTGGGACCCGACGAGGCGGGCTTAAGTCAGGCAGCGCTGCTGAGCCGGCTGGAAGGGCTGCGCGAGGAGATCCGGGCCAACCTGCTGCCGGTACCGACCCTGGTGGGTTAGGGAGAACCGCACTTAGATCTCATCTGCGTATCACCTTATATAAACAGAGGGGCCAGCCGGCCCCTCTTTTTGATCCTCGATATGTGCCAGCCCCTTAATCGAGCAGCTCCTGGTGGAGACGGTTGACGATATGACCCGACTCGTCCTCCTTGACCAGGAAGCAGAGGTTGTGGGCGCTGGCGCCGTAACAGATCATGCGGATGTTGTGCTCGCGAATGGCGTCAAAGACCTGACTGCCCACCCCGGCCGCCTCGCTCATCCGGTTGCCGATGAGCGCCACCAGTGCCAGCCCCGTCTCCACCTGCACCTTGCACAGCTGACCAAGCTCCGCCAGCACCTTGTCGCCGAGGATGGGCTCGCCATTGCTCTGGCTGCCGGTGTGATCCAGGGTGAGCGACACGCTCACCTCCGAGGTGGTGATGAGATCCACCGAGATGCGGTGGCGGGCCAGGATGCCGAACACCTCGGCCAGAAAACCGTAGGCGTGGAACATGTTGAGGCTGTGCAGGGTGACCAGCACCTGGTTGCGGCGCAGGGCCACGGCGCGAAACAGCGGATTGGTGCGAGTGCTGGCGCGGATCCAGGTGCCGCCGGCGGCCGGATCCTTGCTGGAGCCGACAAACACTGGGATGTCCTGGCGCACCGCCGGCTGCAAGGTGGCCGGGTGCAGCACCTTGGCGCCGAAGGTGGCCATCTCGGCCGCCTCCACGAAGCTGATTTCGGGGATGGGGCGGGCCCGGGTGACCAGGCGCGGATCCGTGGTGTAGATGCCGGGCACATCGGTCCAGATCTCGATGGAGCCGGCGTCGAGTGCCTCGGCCAACAGGGCCGCGCTGTAATCGGAGCCACCCCGGCCGAGGGTGGTGGTGCGCCCATCACCGTCGGCACCGATAAAGCCCTGGGTGATGATGAGGCTGTCGCCAAGCAGGGGGCCCAGCGCGGCCTGGCAGAGGGCGCGAGTGGCGGCCAGATCCACGCTGGCCTTGCCAAAGCGGCTGTCGGTGCGCAGCAACTGGCGCGCATCCTGCCAGCAGGCCTTGACGCCGCGCTGGCGCAGCAGTTCGGTAAAGAGGCGGGTGGACATCAGCTCGCCGCAGGCGATGAGCCTGTCGGCCAGCTCGGCATCGGTGTGCAGATGAGCCTGGCGTGCCATGGTGCGGATTTCGCCGAGCTGGCCGTGGATGAGGTCACTCAGATCGCCTGAGTCGCCCAGCTCCGTCAGAATGGCCTGCTGGATCTCGGTGAGCCTGGCCAGTTGCGCCTCCTGGCCCGCCTCGTCCAGATCGCCCTGAGCCAATGCAACCAGCAGGTTGGTGACGCCGGCGCTGGCGCTCAGCACCACCACTCGGGTGGCCGGGTTGGCCAGCACCACATCGGCGCAGTTGTTCATGGCTGCCGCGTTGGCGACGCTGGTTCCGCCAAACTTGGCGACATTGATCGGGCTCATTGCTTACTCCTGTCTTAATATGAAAATCCGGATCCATCGGGCAAAAAGAGAGGAGGAGGCTGAAAATGGCAGGAATGATCGAAGCTATCCCGGCCAGAAGCACTCCACCCGCAGAGCCCATCCCGTACCCGCCCCTGACGGGGCGCGGTGGGGGATGACCACTACCGATGACAACCCGGGGGATTCAGCCCCCGCAGCCGACACTGAGGTATCCAGTTGCCTCAGATGTCTCGGCGCTGCTCCCCCTGACCCAAGTTCACCGGACACTGGTGTCCTCCCTCGAGCTGCCTGGGCAGCGCTCCTCTTCTGGCTCCACCAGGGCGGTGGAGTGCATTTAGAAATACCTTGCGTTGGATTGCACTGTCAATCGAGTTTGTGAAAAAGTTCAAAAAGTCAGCCAAGCCAACGCAAAATCAATGGCTTATATGATTGTCTTTGACAAAACCTTGGAGCGACGCTGCCAGTTGTAGAGGCGCTGGCGCGCCACCGGCAGATCTTCCACCTCCAGCGGATCGAAGCCCCGTTCCCGGAACCAGTGAATGGAGCGGGTGGTGAGCACGAACAGGCGGCGGATGCCGAGCCGTTTGGCCCGCTCGGCCACCTTGGCCACCAGCTGATCCCCACGGTTGGAGTTGCGGTAGTCAGGGTGGATGGCGACGCAGGCCATCTCCGCCATCGCCTCTTCCATGAAACAGTAGAGCGCCGCGCAGCCGATGATCAGGCCGTCGCGCTCTATGATGGTGAACTTGTCGATCTCCATCTCCAGCTGCTCGCGGGAGCGGCGCACCAGAATGCCTTCCTCCTCCAGCGGGCGGATGAGATCCAAGATGCCACCGATGTCCTCGATGGTGGCGGCGCGCGCCTGCTCGGCGCTTTCCCGCACTATCTGGGTGCCGAGGCCATCGCGGCTGAACAGCTCCTGCAGCATGGCGCCATCATCTTGATAGCTCACCAGGTGGGAGCGGGGCACGCCGCCGCGGCAGGAGGCGATGGCCGCACGCAGATAACGGGCGGTGCCAGACATCTCTTCCCCCGCCTGCTCCAGCTCCACCAGCAGCTCTTCGGCCTGCTCGGGGAAGAGCTCGGAGATAGCCTCGCCATGGCGGTCCATCACCCCCTGGGTGCTGCTGAAGCAGATGAGCTTGTCTGCTTTCAAATCTACCGCCACCCGGCGGGCCACCTCTTCCGAACTCAGGTTGAAGCTCTCGCCGGTGACCGAGCAGCCGATGGGGGAGATGAGCACTAGGCTCTTCTGATCGAGCTGGCGGGTGATCCCCTCCACGTCGATGCGGCGTACCCGACCGCTGTGGCAAAAATCGATGCCGTCATCCACCCCGAGCGGCTGGGCGGTGACGAAGTTGCCACTCACCACGCTGATACGGGCACCCTGCATGGGAGTGTTCGCGAGCCCCATGGAGAGCTGGGCGGTGATGTCATACTGCAACCCGCCGCACACCTGCTTGATGATGGCGAAGCTCTCGTCATCGGTGACCCGGATGCGCTTGTGGTACTGGGCCTCGATGCCGGCACGAGCCAGCGCCTCGTCATTTTGCGGACGGGAGCCGAATACCAGCACCAGGCGTATCCCTAAGGTCTGCAACAAGGCGATATCGCTGACGATGTTGGCGAAATTGGGGTGGCAGAGGGCTTCCCCCCCCATCATCAGCACGAAGGTGGCGCCTCTGTGCACATTGACGTAGGGGGTAGACTGCCGAAAGGCATAGACCAGGCTGGGTTCGCGTTCACGCACTTGAGGCTTCTTCCATAAAAAAACAGCAATGGGCTCAATATATGAAAATAAATTCACAAATCAAGATTAAATATTGATTTGGCGTGATTTTGTCACCGGGACGGCCAGGCGGACAGAACAGTGGTGACACCAGGCAGGGCAGGGGCGTCAGCGGTGTGAGGGTGCGCCTCAGGTTGATCCCGGCCCATAAACTGTTATCTTCGATATTCCTTTTCGTCAGCTGTGCGATCGCACAGGTTTTTATACAAGGACAGGGTGCATGGAACAGATTATTTCGCCGGCAGACGCGCTGCCGGGACGCCGCGAGGCGATGGTGATTGGCCAGCAGCATGCGGTCAATGGTCACCCGACTCAGGGACCCTGGCCTGAAGGGATGGCGGTGGCCTGGTTCGGCATGGGCTGCTTCTGGGGGGTGGAACGCCTGTTCTGGCAGCAGCCCGGGGTCTACTCCACCGCCGCCGGCTATCAGGGCGGGGTGACCCAGAATCCCACCTACAAGGAGGTGTGCAGCGGATTGACCGGCCATGCCGAGACGGTGCAGGTGGTGTTTGATCCCAAGGTGATCAGCTATGGCGATCTGCTCAAGCTGTTCTGGGAGCAGCACGATCCGGCCCAGGGTATGCGCCAGGGCGGTGACATCGGCACCCAGTACCGCTCCGTCATCTTCTTCGGGGACGACACCCAGGAGGCGATTGCCCAGCAGAGTCTGGCCGCCTACCAGCAGGCGATGACGGCGAGCGGTGACGGGCGCACCATCACCACCCGCATTCTGCCGCTGGTGCCCTTCTATTACGCCGAGGATTACCATCAGCAATATCTGGAGAAGAATCCGGACGGATATTGCGGCCTGGGGGGCATCGGCGTCTGCCTGCCACCGAGCCTCAACAGCTAGGTGAAGATGACGGGTATCTGTGACTTGTCATTGATGGTAAAAAGAAAAAGGCCGCGTTTGCGGCCTTTTTATCGGGCGTTGTCAGGAGAATGAAAAAATCATAAAAAAATGTGTCATGGGTGGGAACTAAATTGAACCCGCTTTGCCTAACCTAGTAGCCACCATGGATGGCGGCTAAGACCAGACACATTTCTTGCCTCGAAAATTCATAAAAGTCATTGAAAAGCTTGATGAGTTGAAATGATAGCAAGCAGGGCTGCCCGTTGAAGGCGGCCCTTTTCATGTTTGCGGTGCGGAAAATTTGCGAAGGAGTGGCGAACTTGGCGTTCGCCATTGTGATCAGCTGATGGCGCCGTCAAACAGGTTCTTGATGAGGTCGATGAACTCTTCGAGGAAGGCTTTCTGCTCCGGGGTCGGGGCGCGCAGCCAGACGGCGGAGAGCACCTCTTCCAGATCGGCCACCACCGCATCGGCTTCCTGCATGATCACGAAGCGCAACTTGGGATCGAGCTGCGGGTTCTGCTCGCAGATGGCCATCAGGTTGCTGGCCACCCGGCCGCTCACCAGATCTTCGATGGTCTGTTCACCACTGCTCTGTTGCTGGGTTTCAAACAGTCCCAGACTCTCCACCAGATACTCAATCAGGGCGATATAGCCTTCGCTTTCTACAACCATGGCGGCCTCAATCCTCAACAATACGAAAAAACTGTGCGTATTTTAGTGGCTGGACCTAGCTTGGCAAGCGGCAGTGCAGGCGATAACGGATAAAACTGACCCCGCCGCGCTCCACGCTCTCCAATCCGGTCAGCTCAAAGCCATACCGTAAAAATAGCCCATAGCTGAAGACGCTGGCTTCCGTTGTCAGCTGTGTGAGTCCGAGCCGTTTTGCCTCGGCGAGGGCCGCAGCCAGCAGCTGGCTGCCATAGCCCCGGCGCGGGTGATCGGCGCTCACATAGAGCAGGCTGAGGTGGCCATCCTGACTCAGGGTGACGAAACCGAGTGGTTCGCCGCCTTGCTCCAGCACCCAGCCGTGGTGCTCGCGCAGCTGGCCGGCAAAGCCGGGATGATGGGCGCCGAGGGCCCATTGCTCGACCTGCTCCGGGCTGTAGTGCTGGGGGCCAATCCTTCTCACCGACTGCTCGAACAGGGCGCAAAGGGCGGGGATGTGTTGCTCGTTCAGCTGGACGAGCCTGGGCTCTGCTGCCATGGCGGGGCTCATCGCTGCGGTGCCTGCGGGCGCTTGGCCTTGGGCAGACCGGCCACCACCCGCTCGTAGGAGTGATGCACCCAGCCTTGCCAGAGATCGTCGGCCAGGCTGTCGTTGAAGGTAACCGTGTTCCAGTGCTGCTTGTTCATGTGCCAGCCCGGTTTGACCTCGGGGTGGAGTTCGCGCAGCAGCAGGGCCAGCTCGGGTTCGCACTTGAGGTTCAGCCGCAGCGGCTCGGCCTGCCAGTCCAGCAGGGCAAACATCTTGCCGGCGATGCGATAGACCAGGATCTCTGGGCCGAAGGGGGTATCCTCCTGAGCGCCCGGCAGGGTCAGCAGAAAGGATCTCAAACGGGTCAAGTCCATGGTCATGCTCCTCGCCGCTTGCGGTGCAAACGTATTAGTCGGGTGAAAAAATCTGCTAAGATGCGCGCCTACTATACCCCAATGCCGTCGATGAGGGAGTCGCAAGATGCTGTATCACAAGACCTTCGAGCTGGGTCCCGAGCGGGATTGGGTAGTATTCGTGCACGGGGCGGGCGGCAGCTCCTCCATCTGGTTCAAGCAGCTGCGCGCCTATCGCGAACACTTCAACGTGCTGCTGCTGGATCTGCGCGGCCACGGCCAGTCCCACAAGCTGCAGCAGGTGATCAAGGGCCACTACAGCTTTCGGGCGGTGACCGAGGATATCCTGCAACTGCTCGATCACCTCAACATTCGCCGCGCCCACTTCGTCGGCATCTCCCTTGGCACCATCCTCATTCGCCATCTGGCGGAGCTCTGCCCCGAGCGGGTCAAGAGCATGGTGCTGGGCGGCGCTATTTTGCGGCTCGACATCCGCTCGCGGGTGCTGGTGCAGCTCGGCCGCCTCGGCCAGCACATCCTGCCTTACATGTGGCTCTACCGGTTGTTTGCCTTCATCATCATGCCCCGCCAGCACCATCAGGAGTCACGCAACCTGTTCGTGCGCGAGGCGCGCAAATTGTGCCAAAAAGAGTTCAAGCGCTGGTTTCGCCTCGCCACCGAGGTAAACCCTCTGATGCGTTATTTTAAGGAGCGGGCCCTGCCTATTCCGACCCTCTATGTGATGGGGGAGGAGGATCACATGTTCCTGGCGCCGGTGCGCGAGCAGGTGGCGCGCGACCCCTACAGCCGGCTCGAGATCATCGACGGCTGCGGCCACGTCTGCAACGTGGAGCGGCCCGAGCACTTCAACCGCCAGTCGCTGGCCTTTCTCACCGCCCAGCCCGGCTGAATTGGCGCCAGCCGCCGATTTGATGCGGCCCTGGTGGCTTGAGCCTGCGAGGTCATGTCAGGTTTTGGCCGCCGATTTCCGGGTGCTAGTCCACTACTACCTGGCCGGCTGAGCCCTTGGTTACCCTGTGACTCCCATCACCAAGGAGTCCCTATGACCAAACTCATCCACACCATGATCCGGGTTCGCGACCTGGATAGATCCGTACGTTTCTACCGCGAGGCCCTCGAGCTGGCGGTGCGGGATCACTTCCCCTTCGACGGTTTTTCCCTCACCTACCTTGCCAATGACCAGAGTGGCTTCGAGCTCGAATTGACTCACAACCACGGGCAGGTCGAGCCCTACAGCCACGGTAACGGCTATGGCCATCTGGCGGTGACGGTGGAAGACATCGAGGCGGCGCATCAGCGTCTGACGGCGCTGGGTCTGGCCCCTGCGCCGGTCAAGGCGATGCACCATGAGGGCACCCTGCTGGCCCGGCTGTTCTTTTTGACCGACCCCGACGGTTACCAGATCGAGTTCATCGAGCGGGCCGGCCGCTTCGCCTGAGCTTGAAGCGTGGAATAGGAAGGGGCCGCAGCCTGGTGCTGCGGCTCTTTTTTCATGAGGAAGGAAGCTGCGCCCCTCAGGCTGCGACGTCCGGCTCCTGTCTTGTTTCCAGATGGACCAGGCAGGAGCAGCGCAGCAGGGAGGCAAAGTTGCTCATCTCCATGCCGTTGCCGAGCGCCTCCTGATAAAGCTCGGAGAGAAACAGCCCCATGGAGCGTCCCTGGGCCTGACAGAGCTGCTCCAGGATGGTCCAGAACTTGTTTTCCAGCCGGATGCTGGTGCTGTGGCCGCAGATCCGCACCGAGCGGGTGGTGCAGGCGTAGTGAGTGGGATCCTGGCCAGAGAAGACGGTGCACATGGGCTGGTCCTGAGCGGTAAAGGGGAGGGCCATGGTAGGCAACTCTGCCGCCCGGGTCAAAAAAGCCCCCCGTTGATACGGGATGAGCGCCATCCCCCGTCAGCCAAAATAGTGGGCTATGTCGAGGTAGCGCTGGCGGATGTGCTCGATCAGCAGCCGGATCTTGCGCGGCGGCTGGCGGGTAAAGGGGTAGACGGCGTAGATGCCGAGCTTCTTACCCACCTGATCGGGGAAGAGATCCACCAGCTCGCCCTTCATCAGATCGTGATAGACCAGGCAACGCGGCACATAGACGATGCCGCGCCCCCCCAGCGCTGCCTTGCGCAGGGCGCCGGCGTTGTCGGTGCAAAAACTGCCCGACACCGACAGCAGGTAGTTGCCCTCTTCCCCCTTGAAGGCCCACTCCGAGGCCCCCGTGCTCTGGTAGGCGTAGCGCAGGCAGTTGTGGGTGAGCAAGTCTGATGGCTCGCGCGGTGCCCCGAAGCGGCGCACATAGGCGGGGGCGGCGCAGATCACCCACTGGGAGTCGAGGATGTGGCGGGCTATGAGGCTGGAGTCATCCAGATAACCGGTGCGAATGACCAGGTCGAACCCCTCTTCCACCAGATTGACGAAGCGGTTGTCCAGCGACATCTCCACCGTGAGCCCCGGGTGTTGCTGGCAAAAATCGGCCACCGCGTCGGCCAGCAGCAGCTCGCCGGAGATGGTGGGCACCGACATTCGCACATGACCGCTCACCTTTTCACCAAAACCCGCCACCGCGTCGAAGGCGTCCAGTGCGGCGGCCTTCACATTTTTGGCACCCTGATAGAGCTCCTTGCCCGCCTCGCTCAGGGTGAGCCGGCGGGTGGTGCGATAGAGCAGCTGCACCCCGAGTTCCTCCTCCAGGCGCCCGATCCGTTTACTAACTACCGAATTTGTCAGGGAATTTTGTTCAGCTACCTTGCTGAAGGAGCCGGCCTCCACCACCTGGGCGAAGAGGATGAGGTCGTCGGTACTGGTCATATTGATCAACTTTTGGAACTAATGTTGTTCATTATTTCCATATATCGCGAAAAAGGAACAGGGTAAGGTCACGTCCGCTTAACAAAACAACAACAAGGTGCGCCTCTGCACCGCTCGGACAAGGACGCAATGATGACAGACACCCTGCTGGCCCTGGTGGCCTTCTCGCCGATCCTGGTGGCCGCCGTGCTGCTGGTCGGCCTCAACTGGCCCGCCAAGCGCGCCATGCCCGTCGCCTTTTTGTTGACCGTGTTCATTGCCCTGTGGGGCTGGCAGATGAGCCCGACCCGGCTCTTTGCCTCCACCCTGCAGGGGCTGGTGATCACGGTAACCGTGCTCTGGATCGTGTTCGGCGCCATCCTGATGCTCAACACCCTCAAGCACACCGGCGCCATCAGCGCCATTCGCAGCGGCTTTACCAACATCTCGCCGGACCGGCGCATCCAGGCCATCATCATCGCCTGGTGCTTCGGCGCCTTTATCGAAGGGGCCTCCGGTTTTGGCACTCCGGCCGCCATCGCGGCGCCGCTGCTGGTGGCCATCGGCTTTCCGGCGCTGGCCGCGGTGCTGCTCGGCATGATGATCCAGTCCACCCCGGTGTCGTTCGGTGCGGTGGGCACCCCCATTCTGGTGGGGATCAACAAGGGGCTCGACAGCCAGACCATCGGCCAGACCCTGAGCGCCGGCGGCAGCAGCTGGGAGGTCTACCTGCAGCAGGTGACCACCAACGTGGCCCTGATTCACGCCGTGGTCGGCACCCTGATGCCGGTGCTGATGGTGATGATGCTGACCCGCTTCTTTGGCCGCCACCGCAGCTGGACCGAGGGGCTCGCCATCCTGCCGTTCGCGATTTTCGCCGGGCTCGCCTTCACCGTCCCCTATGCCCTGACCGGCATGCTGCTTGGCCCCGAGTTCCCGTCCCTCATCGGCGGGCTGGTGGGGCTGGCCCTGGTGGTGACGGCGGCGCGAGCCGGTTTTTTGGTGCCGAAATCCAGCTGGGATTTCGCCCCCGAGCAGGAGTGGCCCGCCGAGTGGCTGGGTTCCCTCAAGCTCGATCTCAAAGAGGCCGCCGCCCGCCCCATGTCGCTGCTGCTGGCCTGGCTCCCCTATGTGGCGCTGGCCCTCCTGCTGGTGGCCAGCCGGGTGAGCCCGGCATTCAAGGCCAGCCTCCTGTCGGTGAGCCTCGCCTTCACCGACCTCCTGGGAGAGAAGGGGGTCAGCGCCTCCATTGAGCCGCTCTATCTGCCGGGGGGCCTGCTGGTGCTCTGCGCCCTGCTCGCCACCTTGCTGCAATCGCGCTCCCTCGCCCCCTTCGGGCGGGCGTTGGGGGAGTCCAGCCGCACCCTGATTGGCGCCGGCTTCGTGCTGATCTTCACCGTGCCCATGGTGCGCATCTTCATCAACTCTGGCGTCAACGGGGCGGATCTCGCCAGCATGCCGGTGACCACCGCGAACTTTGCCGCCGGGCTGGTGGGGGAGTTCTTCCCGGCGCTCAGCGCCACCATAGGCGCGCTGGGGGCCTTTATCGCCGGCTCCAACACGGTGTCGAACATGATGTTCAGCCAGTTCCAGTTTGAAGTGGCGCAGACCCTGGGGGTCTCCACTGCCGCCATGCTGGCGCTGCAGGCCGTGGGCGCAGCCGCTGGCAACATGATTGCCATTCACAACGTGGTGGCGGCGTCGGCCACCGTGGGGCTGCTCGGCCGTGAGGGGGCGACGCTGCGCAAGACCGCGCTGCCGACCCTCTACTACCTGCTGGCCACCGGCCTTATCGGGTTGGCGCTCATGTACAGCTTCCACATCTCGGACGTCCTGCTGCAGTTGAAGTAAAGGAGAGCAAGTGATGAAGGTAATGCGGGTCTATCCGGCCAAGCCGGCCGATGTCTATCTCTACGCCACCTGTCTGGTGGACCTGTTCGACCCGGTGGCGGGGCTCGATGCCATCGCCCTGCTCGAGCGGGAAGGGATAAGGGTGCACTTTGTCGAGAAACAGACCTGCTGCGGGCAGCCGGCCTACACCTCGGGCCATGAAGAGGAGGCGCGCCAGGTGGCGCAAAGCCAGATGGCACTCTTCCCCGAACCCTGGCCGGTGGTGGTGCTGTCGGGCTCCTGCGGCGGCATGATGCACCACCACTATGCACGTCTCTTCCCCGAGAGCTCCGAGGTGGCGGCGTTTTGCGAGCGGGTGTTCGAGCTCACCGAGTTTCTGGCCCAGGTCTGCCGGGTGCGCTGGCACGGGGTGGGGAGGGCAAGCATCGTCATGCACACCTCCTGCTCGGCCCGGCGCGAGATGCAGGTGCACAGCCGGGCCCGCGCCCTGCTGGGCCAGCTCGATGGGGTCACCTTGCATGAGCAGGCCTACGAGAGCGAGTGCTGCGGCTTTGGCGGCACCTTCTCGGTGCGCCATCCCCACATCAGCCAGGCCATGGTGGAGGACAAGACCCGCCACCTGCTAGCCACCGGCGCCGACACCCTGGTGAGCGCCGACTGGGGATGCCTCTTGAACATCAAGGGATCCCTGGCCTATCAGGGCAAGACACTGCCCGCCATGCACCTGGCCAGCTTCCTGCTCGCCCACAGCAAGCCTTTGTCAGAAAAACAGGAGGCCCATCATGAGTGAGTACGCCAAGTATTCGCCGCGCCGCTTTCATCCCCAGGCCGAGGCGGCCCTGGCCGACCCCGTGCTGCGCCAGAACTTTCGCGGCGCCATGGATTACCTGCGCGGCAAGCGCCGCGACGCCTTCGCAGACCCGCAGGAAGAAGCGGCGGTGCGCGATGCGGCGGAGCAAATTCGCCAGCGCTGCCTGTCGCGCCTGCCGGAACTCCTGGTGCAGCTCGAGGCCAACTGCGAGCGCAACGGCATCAAGGTGCACTGGGCCCAGACGCCGGCCGAGGCCAACGCCATCATCCTTCGCATCGCCCAGCAACATGGGGTGAGCAGCATCGTCAAGGGCAAGTCCATGGTGAGTGAGGAGGTGGGCTTTAACCACGAGATGGCGCGCCACGGCATCCGCTGCCTTGAGAGCGACATGGGGGAGTTTATCGTCCAGCTCGACGGCGACACCCCGTCCCACATCATCATGCCCGCCATCCACAAGAACAAGCAGGAGGTGAGCGACACCTTCGCCGGCAATCTGGCGGATTTCACCCCCACCACCGACGTGGACGCCCTGATCCAGACCGGGCGGCGGGCCCTGCGTGAAGAGTTTCGCCGCGCCGGCATGGGGCTCTCCGGCGTCAACTTCGCGGTGGCTGAGACCGGCAGCCTGTGTCTGGTGGAGAACGAGGGCAACGGGCGCATGTGCACCACGGTGCCGAAAGTGCACGTGGCCATCACCGGCATCGAGAAGGTGGTGGAATATTTCAGCGACGTGCCGCCGCTCTACAGCGCCCTGACCCGCTCGGCCACCGGCCAGGCCATCACCACCTACTTCAACGTCATCAGCGGCCCGCGCCGGGCAGGGGAGCTGGACGGCCCGGACGAGGTGCACCTGGTGCTGCTGGACAACGGTCGCAGCCAGGCTTACCGGGACGAAGAGCTGCGCAAGACCCTGCAGTGCATCCGCTGCGGCGCCTGCATGAACCACTGCCCGGTCTACACCCGCATCGGCGGTCACGCCTACGGCACTATCTACCCAGGCCCCATCGGCAAAATCATCTCCCCCCACCTGCTGGGGCTGGAAAGCACCAGCGATCTGGTGACTGCATCGAGCCTGTGCGGCGCTTGCGGCGAGGTGTGCCCGGTGCGCATCCCCATCCCCGACATGCTGCAGCGCCTGCGCCGGGAGGCCAAGCACGACGCACAGCCTGGCCACGAACCGTTGGCGGGGCAGGGGGCGGCCAGGAGCCGGCTCGAGACCCTTGCCATGCAGGGCTTTGCTTTTGCCGCCACCCACCCGCGCCTCTATCACGCCGCGACCGGGGTGGCCGGTCGCCTGCGTGGGCTGATGCCAAAGCATCTGGGCCCCTGGACCCAGTGCCGCGAGGCCCCCAAACCCGCCCCCCAGAGCCTGCACGCCCTGCTGCGCCAGAAGAAGAAGGAGTCCTGAGATGTCGAGCAAAGAGGCTATCTTGAACCGCCTGCGCGGCGCCGCCACCCCCATTGCCCACGCACCGCACGCCTGGCAGCCCTGGCGCGGGGTAGATGACAACGCACGGCGCGAGCGCTTTGTTGCCGGGATCAGCGCCAGCCACGCCGAGATCCTCACCGTCAAGGAGGAAACACTGGCCCGGGAGCTGACCGCTTGGCTGGATGAAGAGGGCGTGACGAGTCTGGCCTGTGGCCAGGGCGGCCGCTGGCAGGAGGCGGTCGCGGCCGCCTGCGCCGGGCGCTCTGTGCTGACCCCCTCTGGCGAGTTCGCAAGCTGGAAGGACGATCTGTTCGATGCCTGTCAGGCTGGCATCACCCACTGCGCGGGCGCCATCGCCGATACCGGGACTCTGGTGTTGCTGCCGGATGGCGGCGAGCCGCGCACACTCTCGCTGGTGCCCCCCTGCCATATCGCGCTGCTGGCGGCCTCCACCGTTGCCGACAACCTGGCAGGGCTGGTGGCGGCCGGGTGCTGGCAGCAGGCCATGCCCACCAATCTGCTGCTGGTCTCCGGCCCCTCCAAGACCGCCGATATCCAGCAGACCCTGGCCTACGGCGCCCATGGCCCGAGCCGTCTCTTGGTCGTACTGATGGAGGATTGCTGATGCGCTGGAATGAATTTGACGCCGCCGTGCTCTCGCGCATCTCGCCGGAGCGCCTGGTGAGCGACCCGGACTTGCGATTGGCCCACGGCACGGACGCCAGCTTCTACCGGCTGGTGCCCGAGCGCATCGTGCGCCTCGACTCCCTCGATGAAGTGCGCTTCGTGCTGTCGGTGTGCCGCGAATTGGGCCTGCCGTGCACCTTTCGCGCCGCCGGCACCAGTCTCTCGGGCCAGGCCCTGAGCGATTCGGTGCTCATCACCCTGACCGACAGCTGGCGCGGCCACCGCATTCTGGACGAGGGGGCCCGCATCGCCCTGCAACCCGGGGTGATCGGCGCCGATGCCAACCGCTATCTGGCGCCCCTGGGGCGCAAGATTGGGCCGGATCCCGCCTCCATCAACGCCTGCAAGCTGGGCGGCATCGCCGCCAACAACGCGAGCGGCATGTGCTGCGGCACCGCCCACAACAGCTACCACACCCTGCACGCCATGACCCTGCTGCTGGCCGATGGCACCGTGCTGGACAGTGGCGATCCCCAGAGCCGCGCCGCCTTTGCGGCCAGGCGCCCGGAGCTGCTCACGGGGCTCGCCGCCCTGCGCGCCGAGGTGCTGGCGAACGCCGAGCTTGCCGCCAAGATCCGCCACAAGTACCGGCTCAAGAACACCACCGGCTACGCCATCAATGCCCTGCTCGATCATGAGGACCCCGTCGATATCCTCACCCACCTGATGATCGGCTCGGAGGGGACCCTCGGCTTTATCGCCGAGGTGGTGCTCGACACCGTGCCCGAATACCCCCACAAGGCCTCGGCTCTGCTGGTGTTTCGGGACGCCGAGCAGGCCTGTCTGGCCACCTCGCGGCTCAAAGCTGCCCCGGTGGCGGCGGTGGAGCTGATGGATGGGCGCTCCCTTCGCTCGGTGGCGGGCAAGCCCGGCCTGCCGGACTTTATCAAGACCCTGGATCTGGCTGCCTGCGCCCTGCTTGTCGAGGTGCATGGGGAGTCGAAGGAAGAGTTGGTGGATCGCTGTGAGCAGGTGACGGCCATGGCCGCCGAGTTCGCCCAGGTCGCCTCTGTGCCTTTTACTACCGACAGCGCCGGGCTCTGGGCCATTCGCAAGGGGCTCTTCCCGGCGGTGGGGGCGGTGCGCACCACTGGCACCACCGTCATCATCGAGGATGTCGCCTTTCCCATCGAGCGTCTGGCCGAAGGGGTGGCGGGGCTGCAAGCCCTGTTCGATCGCTTCGAATACGGTGAAGCCATCATCTTCGGCCACGCGCTGGAGGGGAACCTGCACTTCGTCTTTACCCAGGGGTTCGACGATCCGGCGCAGGTGGCCCGCTACGGCGCCTTTATGGACGCGGTGGCCGAGCTGGTCGCGGTGCGCTTTGGCGGGTCCCTCAAGGCCGAGCACGGCACCGGCCGCAACATGGCCCCCTATGTGGAGCTGGAATGGGGGCCGGAGGGGATGGCGCTGATGCGCCGCATCAAGGCGCTGCTCGACCCAGCTGGCCTGCTCAATCCCGGCGTCATCATCAACGACGACCCCAAGGCCCACCTGGCCCACCTCAAACCCATGCCGGCGAGCGATGCCATCGTCGATCCGTGTATCGAGTGCGGCTTTTGCGAGGCGGTCTGCCCCTCGCGCACCCTGTCGCTGTCGCCGCGCCAGCGCATCGTGCTTTACCGCGAACTGGCCCGCCGCAATCGTGCCGATGAGCCCTCCAACCAGTTGGCCCAGCTATTTGACTATCAGGGCATCGACACCTGCGCCGCCACCGGGCTGTGCGCCGATCGCTGCCCGGTGGGCATCAACACCGGCAGCCTGATCAAGAAGCTGCGCAGCGAAAAGTACCAGCGCTTCGTGCCCATCGCCCGATGGAGCGCCGATCACTTCGCTGGTGTTACCCGCACCGCCCGCAGTGCGTTGGGCCTAAAAGCCATTGCGGGCAAGGTGCTGGGAGACAAGGCGCTGGCTGGGCTGGTGAACGGGGT
This sequence comes from Aeromonas sp. Y318-1, assembly GCF_027706125.1. Taxonomy (NCBI): domain Bacteria; kingdom Pseudomonadati; phylum Pseudomonadota; class Gammaproteobacteria; order Aeromonadales; family Aeromonadaceae; genus Aeromonas; species Aeromonas sp. Y318-1. The sequence continues at coordinate 3,894 of NZ_JAPDCM010000002.1, read as the reverse complement.
TCGCCATCTGAGCGGCCAGCGCACCCCCGCCTGGCTGCCGACCCTGCCGGGGCCGAGCCGCTACCTGTGGCCGCAAGGGGAGGGGAGCCATGGCGGATCCAATGAGGGCATTGGAGAGGATCGCGCTGTGGTCTATTTGCCGTCCTGCGCGAGCCGGGTGTTCGGCCAGCAGGAGGAGGCCCCGTCACTGCCGGACGTGGTGTTATCCCTGCTCAAGAAGGCGGGCTGCCGGGTCATCGTGCCGGTGAGAGTTGAGGGGCTCTGCTGCGGCATGCCTTATGACAGCAAGGGGATGGTCGAGGTAGCGGGAGCCAAGCGCACTGAGCTGGCCGAGGCCCTGTGGCAGGCAAGCGAGCAGGGGCGCTGGCCCGTGCTGCTCGACACCAACCCCTGCGTGCAGCGACTGCTTTCGGGGGCGATCGGCAAGGGCCTTCGGGCGTTTGAGCCCGCTACCTTTGTGCTGGAACACCTGCTGCCCCACCTTGAGCTGACCCCCATCGATGAGACAGTGATGCTCCATATCACCTGCAGCAGCCGGCGCATGGGGCTCGGGGAAACCATGCTGGCGCTGGCCTGCGCCTGTGCCCGCGAGGTGATCGTGCCTGAGCATATCCAGTGCTGCGGCTTTGCCGGCGACAAGGGGCTGATGATCCCGGAGCTCAACGCCGCCGCCCTCGCCAGCCTGCCCGCTCAGATACCCAGCGATTGCCGTCAGGGATTCAGCAACAGCCGTACCTGCGAGATGGGGCTCAGCCAGCACGCCGGCATTCCCTATCACAGTATCCTCTATCTGGTGGATCAGGCGGCGAAATAAATAAAACCCCGGTAAAGCAAGCTCTGCCGGGGTTTTATAAGAAAGAATGAAGGCTTATAAGGCCATCATATGTTCAAGTTCATCTTTTATAGGAATTATTTGCTCATATAAGCGATGATAGGCTTTACCTATTGCACCTCTAAATTGGATCAGTTTGGGAACATTATTACCAATGTTAATGATATGCTCTTGAGCTATTCCTGGATATGGATCGATAAATATGATCTCTGCAATGCCTAATTGATAAGCTTTTTTAGCACATAACTCACAAGGGCTTGCAGTTGTGTATAGCTTACCACCCTCTATTCCAGAGGAACCATATTTAGTAAGCTGTAAAAAGGCATTTTCCTCAGCATGTAATGCTCTTGTATGAACTTGATTTCCCTTGTCATCCAGACTGTTGTGAATATCTTTAAAGCAATAAGATAAATTGTGTCCTTCAAAAACAGGTTTCTTTGAATTTACTTCTTTGATTTTAATTAATCTATCATGTGCTTTTGCTCTGAAGAGCTGATTGTTTCTTTCATAATGACTGTAAGATACAGGGTTGAACTCTTCAATTAAACCAGTTAATGAGCGCATAGAGCAAGGTACTTGGCCCTTTGCTACATCGTTCCAACCAACAGATTTAATTGAGTTGTGAGAGTCTGTAACTACTGCGCCAACTTGACGAGATATACACCCTGAGTTCATTTTCATTGTGTAGGCAACTTGCATTACCCTTTCCATTGAGGAGGGTGGTATTAACCCAGGGTGCTGCATTAATGCAATATACCAAGCAATTTGAGCTTTTAGAATATTATTGTTATTAAACTCACTCTTAGGGTTGAATAAGTGGATATCCGATATTTCAATGCATTTTTTTACATTTTGATTAGTGAATGCTACAAATTTTCCTTCCGTTTTTCCTGATTCAATCTTTTCTATTGTATCTATCTGGTCGGATGAAAATTTGTGTAGTTTCTGCATATACCTGCTGCGATGTTCAGCTGGAGCATTAATTGAAACTAAATGAAAAGCAGCATAACGGTCTTTGAAAAATTTGGCTTCGTAAGGATTGCGGATCGCGTCAATAACAATATATGCTTTATTTTTTGTTATTTTTCTTATTACTTTTATTATTCGGTTGATAGTTTCTGGTAGATTAAATACGCATGTAGGGTCAAACTCAGCTTTATCATAAGCATTTTGAACGCTACCTGTCTTGCGAATAGAGTTACCACTGGCTTGGTAGGTAGATACATAAAGACCGTGACTTATATCATCTAACTCTTTTTTGAAGTCTCGGGTGAATTTTCTAATAAGAGTCAGTATACGGATAAAATCATTAGCTTCTTTTTCCGTAACATGCAGGTCTTTTGAATGATCTAGCAGGTTATGTATTAACTCTTTGTAATTTAATACAAGGCGATTATTACTGAACACACCACTTTTTAGCTTATCATAAACAAGATTTTCATTTAAAGATTGATTGCTTGTGCTACATATGAATTTAGCGAGATGCTCTGGAGAAAGTGTTAATATATAAGTTGATATTAAATCACTCACTTTTATTGAATAGAAATTACTCCAGTGCTGCTCAGCATATTTTTTAACTATTTTATAGCGAGTTATATCTAAGCCTTTATAAAAACCATTTAAATGCTCTGGTTCTGGAAAGTTTGGGTTCTTGCTTTCCAATATATTTGCTGTCGTTGTACATCCTGAACCAGTACGGCCGGTTAAACCTACTAAAATAAACTGACTATTCTCTAAGAATAACTGACTTATAAATTGCGTACTTTGCATAAATCTCTCGTTTTTATATAAAACAATTAGATGATATGGTTAAAATTAGTAGTGAAGTAGATTGTAATTTTAAGTGTTAATGCTATATTTCTATTTACTAGAGGGCTTATGAATTAGTGGTTACGAAAACTCCCTATCATGAAAAAGATCACCTTGAGAATTTTGTAAACTTCTTTTGTGTCGATATGCGCGACCTTGTATAGTTTCAACATTTTTGTAACCGCTTATATTTTCAATTACTGTTTCTACAGCATAACCCGTAGTGACAATTTCACCGATTTCATCCAATTTCCTATATATAATTAGGGCGCATTTGATAGCTGAGCCATGTTGGAAGCTAATTCGCTCACTAAGAACATCCTGTTTAAAAACATTATCTTTCATGATGAAGCTAATCGGTTCTCCATCAAAAATACCTTTCCACTTATAGTTTCCTTGTTTTAGAACTGGGGAAACGATTTCTATAACTGCCTCATCTACAGTTTGAATTGGTAAGGAATTTGAGTTTAATATAAATCTGGAAAATCTATTTCTAGTTATTTCTGATTCAGGTTTAGACTCTATGTCATCTGCAGTGAGGCTATTTACACCGACCTTAAATACTTTTTTGTAACTATTAAGGTGTTTAAAGAAATTTGAGCGCCGAGTAATTATTTTGTAATTTTCGTTAACTACTTCTGCAGCTTTAGCTAGAGTGTTGTAATTAATATTGCTTGATTCTATCTCTGTTTTAAGTAGTTTAATTCTTAGTTTTCTTTCTTCAATACTTAAGCGAAGATCTTCTTTTTGAAGTCTATCGAGTTCAGAATCTGACCTTGGTAGCAGTGGTACAACAATTGATGCAATGCCAATTATTATTGAAATAACACCAGCATTAGCATTCGCTAATTTCCATATGTCTCGTAACCCCCCCTCTCTATGAGCTTCACATTCAATCAAAACACTTTCATTAAGAGTTTTCGCAATCTCTATGAGGATAGCAATTATCTCGGCTTCACATCTATTACGCACGATGGCGTCCATTGAGTGAGAGTTGTCATCGAAGTAGTAATGTATTTGAAACCTATTTGCTAAAAGTTGCTTGTTCATAAATTTTATCTAGAGGATTGATGTGAGTATTATGCTGGTTCAGGCAACTGTTACGGAGATTAATACTGGGGTTGTTGACCAGAAAGGCAGATATCTAGAATTAAACATCTCAGACGGTAAACCACTAGGGAAGGTGCGAACAAGTCCCTGATATGAGATCATGTTTGTCATCTGGAGCCATGGAACAGGGTTCATCATGAGTC